>JAVVFE010000213.1:0-5900 GCA_032251175.1 Thermohalobaculum sp. | reverse complement strand
AGGCAGCGAGATGGCGGACGGGGCAAGACCCGCAGGGCAGGACGTTGGGGGGAGCGCGGCGCAGCCTCACAATATCGAGGCCGAGCAGGCGCTTCTGGGGGCGCTCCTCCTCAACAACGACGTGTTCAACCACATCGAGGCGGTGGTCCAGCCGCATCACTTCTACGACCCGGTCCATGGCCGCATCTTCAAGACCGCGTCGCGGCTGATCGCGAAGAACGCGCTGGCCTCGCCGGTGACGCTGAAAAGCTTCATGGCCGACGACGAGGGGCTGAAGGAGCTGGGCGGGCCGGATTACCTCGCGCGGCTCGCGGCCTCGACCATCTCGGTCCTTGCGGCGCGGGACTATGCCCAGACCATCCGCGACTTGGCGCTCAGGCGCGACCTGATCCGCATCGCCGACGAGATCGCCGCGCGCGCCACCGCCTTCGATGTCGAGAGCGACCCGGTGGGCCAGATTTCCGAGGCCGAGCAGGCGCTCTACACGCTGGCCGAGACCGGGAAATACGAGGGCGGGTTCAGCGATTTCGCCAGCGCCGCGGCGGCGGCCGCGAACATCGTCAACCTCGCCTTCCAGCGCGGCGGGGGGTTGGCGGGGCTGTCGTCGGGGATTGCGACGCTCGACTACCGGCTGGGGGGATTCCGCAATTCGGACCTGCTGATCCTGGCCGGGCGGCCGTCGATGGGCAAGACCGCGCTGGCCACCAACATCGCCTTCAACATGGCGCGCGCGCGAATGAAAAGCCGCATGGCGCGGCCCGATGCCGAGCAGCACGACGGCGGCGTGGTGGGGTTCTTCTCGCTGGAAATGTCGGCCGAGCAGTTGGCCAACCGGATCCTGGCGTCCGAGGCGCAGATCAAGTCGCACCTGCTGCTGTCGGGCGAGTTGGACGAGATGCAGTTCCGCCGGTTTCTGGAGGTCGCGCGCGAATTGGAGCAGATCCCGCTCTATATCGACGACACGCCGGCGCTGCCGATCTCGACGGTCGCCGCCCGGGCGCGGCGGCTCAAGCGGCAGGTCGGGCTCGACTGCCTGGTGGTCGATTACCTGCAACTGCTGCGCGGTGCCTCGGGCCGCAATGACGGGCGCGTGCAGGAGGTGTCGGAGATCACGCAAGGCCTCAAGGCCATCGCCAAGGAGCTGGACATTCCGGTTCTGGCGCTGTCGCAGCTCAGCCGCAAGGTCGAGGAGCGCGAGGACAAGCGCCCGCAGCTTGCCGACCTGCGCGAATCGGGGTCGATCGAGCAGGACTCCGACGTGGTGATGTTCGTGTTCCGCGAAGCCTATTACCACGACCGCGCCAAGCCATCCGAGGACGATCCGCGCTTCCCCGAATGGCAGCAGAAGGCCGAGCGCCTGCATGGCCGCGCCGAGGTGATCATCGGCAAGCAGCGCCATGGTCCGATCGGCACCGCCGAGCTGCATTTCGAGGACAGCTTCACCCGGTTCTCGGACCTCGCGCGCGACCGCGACATGGACCCGCGGGGCGGCGGCTACGACGATCCGGGGTACCGGTGAGGCCGGACGCGACCCTTTCGGCCCGGCTCACCATCGACCTCGACGCGCTGGTCGCGAACTGGCGGGCGCTCGACGCGCTGTCGGGCGGCGCGGCGGCGGCGGTGGTCAAGGCCGATGCCTATGGGCTGGGGGCCGCGCATGTGGGGCCCGCACTTGCACGGGCGGGGGCGCGCCGCTTCTTCGTCGCATTGCCCGACGAGGGAGCGGCGCTGCGCGCGGCGCTGGGGCCGGGGCCGGACATCTGCGTGCTGGGCGGCTTTGCGCCGGCCGATCTGGCGCTATACCGCGACCATGCGCTGACGCCGGTGCTCAATTCCGCCGAGCAGGCGCGCGCGTGGTTCAATGCGATGCCGGGGGCGGCGGCTGGCGTGCAGGTCGACAGCGGCATGAACCGGCTGGGGATGGAGGCGGCGGAGCTTGCCGCGGTGCTGCCGCTGCCGGCTGCGGTCGGCTTCGTGATGAGCCATCTGGCCTGCGCCGACGAGCCCGGGCATCCGCAGAACGCCGCACAGCTTGCCGCCTTCCGGGCGATGACCGAGGAGCTGGGCGTGGCGCGCTCGCTGGCGGCGACGGGGGGGGTGTTGCTGGGGGCGGACTACCGCTTCGAGTTCACCCGGCCGGGGGTGGGCATCTATGGCGGCGCGCCCTTCGCCGCGGCGCGCCCGGTGGTCAGGCTCGAGGTGCCGGTGATCCAGATCCGCGAGGTGAACCCGGGCGAGAGCGTGGGCTATGGCGCCACATGGCGCGCCGCGCGCCCCTCGCGCATCGCGACGATTGCCGCGGGCTATGCCGATGGCCTGCTGCGGGCGGCCGGGCAGGGGGGCTTCGCGGGGTTCTGCGCGGGGCAGCGGCTGCCGGCGGTCGGGCGGGTGTCGATGGACCTGATCACGCTCGACGCCACCGGCTGCGACATCGCCCCGGGCGCGATGGTCGAAATCCTGGGCTCCGCGCAAGGGGTGGACCGGTTTGCCGCAGCCGCGGGCACCATCGGCTACGAGGTTCTGACAAGCCTTGGAAGCCGCTACGCCCGGCGCTATACGGGTGGCTGACTGCTTGCAACGATGCCGGAGCCGATGGCCATTCTCTCCCTCATCCAGGGCTTTCTCGCCTCGATCGGCGCCGCCGTGCTGGGCCTGTGCCAGGCCACCGGGCACCTGACGCTGTTCGCCGGCGCCTCGACCAGCCATGTCGTGCGCCTGCCGATCTACCCGCTCGAGCTGTGGCGCCAGTTCCTGCGCATCGGCTATTTCTCGCTGCCGGTGGTGGGCCTGACGGCGCTGTTCACGGGGGCGGCGCTGGCGTTGCAGATCTACACCGGCGGCAGCCGCTTCAACGCGGAATCGGTGGTGCCCTCGATCGTCGCCATCGGCATGACGCGCGAGCTGGGGCCCGTGCTGGGCGGGCTGATGGTGGCGGGGCGGGTCTCGGCCTCGATCGCGGCCGAGATCGGCACCATGCGGGTGACCGAGCAGATCGACGCGCTGACGACGCTGTCGACCAACCCGCTGAAATACCTGGTGGTGCCGCGGCTGGTGGCGGCCACCGTGGCGCTGCCGCTGCTGGCGTTCGTGGGCGACATCATCGGCATCATGGGGGCGTTTCTGGTGGGCGTGGGGCGGCTGGGGTTCAACGAGGCCACCTATATCCAGACCACCTGGGATTTCCTGACCTATGACGACATCGCCTCGGGCCTGATCAAGGCGGCGGTGTTCGGTTTCATCATCGCGATGATGGGCTGCTATCACGGCTACAATTCGGGCCGCGGCGCGCAGGGCGTGGGGCGGGCCACGACGAATGCGGTGGTGTCGGCCTCGATCCTGATCCTCGCCTCGAACTACATCCTCACCGAAATCCTGTTCGCCGCATGACCGCCCCCACCAAGATCGTGCTGGAGGGGGTGGCCAAGGCCTTCGGCGCCAATCAGGTGCTGCGCGGCGTCGATCTGGTGGTGCCCAAGGGGCAGTCGACCGTCATCATCGGCGGCTCGGGCACCGGCAAGTCGGTGGCGCTGAAATGCATCCTGGGGCTGATCACGCCGGATGCCGGGCACATCACGGTCGATGGCGAGGATGTGAGCCGCCTGCGCGGCCGGGCGCGCGAGACGCTGCTGGACAAGTTCGGCATGCTGTTTCAGGGCGGCGCGCTGTTCGACTCGCTGCTGGTGTGGGAGAATGTGGCCTTCCGCATGTTGCAGGGCCGGCGCAAGCTGCCCAAGCGCGCGGCGCGCGAGCTTGCCATCGAGAAGCTGCGCCGCGTCGGCCTGACGCCCGAGACCGCCGACCTCTACCCGGCCGAGCTGTCGGGCGGCATGCAGAAGCGCGTCGGGCTGGCGCGCGCCATCGCGGCCCAGCCCGAGATCATCTTCTTCGACGAGCCCACCACCGGGCTCGACCCGATCATGGCCGACGTGATCAACGACCTGATCCGCGAGATCGTGGTCGAGATGGGCGCGACCGCGATGACCATCACCCACGACATGACAAGCGTGCGCAAGATCGCCGACCGCGTGGCGATGCTGCATGACGGCGTCATCCAGTGGGAAGGGCCGGTGTCCGAGATCGACACCACCGCAAACCCTTACGTCCACCAGTTCGTCAATGGGCTGGCCGAGGGTCCGATCGAAGCGATCCGGTGATGTCGGACATCTCGCTGCGGTTTTCGGCGGTCGAACTCATGCTGATGGCCTACCTGATCGTGGGGCCGGTGCTGATGGCACTGGCTCTGGGCCTGCGCGCGATCACGCATCGGGGGCGGATGCGGGGCATCGCGCTGGCGGGGCTGGGGCTGCTGGCTGCGGCGGTGGCCGACCTGCTGCTCGACCGCGCCGGGGCGGGGCTGGCGGGTCCGGCCGGGCGGGGGC
Source organism: Thermohalobaculum sp. (assembly GCA_032251175.1). Taxonomy (GTDB): domain Bacteria; phylum Pseudomonadota; class Alphaproteobacteria; order Rhodobacterales; family Rhodobacteraceae; genus Thermohalobaculum. The sequence goes on along the minus strand of JAVVFE010000213.1, from coordinate 1,521 downwards.
TGGCGCTGGGTGCCGCGGCGATCGCCTGGGCGGCGACGGCGGCGATGGCGCGGAACCGGCGGTGGGTCGATGCCGCCGTTCTGGTGCTGCCGGCGCTGAGCGGGGCGGCGCTGATCTGGCTCGAGGGATGATGCTCAGGCTCGCCAATCTCGCGCTGCTGGTGCTGTATCCGATGGCCTGGGTGTCGCCGCTCGCGACCGCGGGGCTGCTGCCGTGGTTCGAGGGCGAGCGGGTCAGCATCCTGGGCGGGCTGGGCGATCTGTGGCAGGTGGATGCGGCACTGGCGGGGCTGGTGGCGCTGTTCGCGGTGGCGATCCCCTATGCCAAGACGCTGGCGCTGGCGGCGGTGCAGTTCGGCCGGCTGGGACCGCGGGCGATGCCGGCGATCGAGACGCTGGGCAAGCTCTCGATGGTCGAGGTGTTCCTGGTCGCGGTCTATATCGTCGTCGTCAAGGGCGTGGGACTGGGGCATGTGACGCCCGCCTGGGGCCTGTGGCTGTTCACCGGCTGCGTGCTGGTCCAGATCTGGATCGCGCATGCGACGGCGCGCGCCGGGCGCGGCGCGCGATGACGCGCCCCCCGATCGCCCTTGCCGCCCGGCCGCGGCTGTGATGGTCTGACCGCCATGGCAAAACCCGCGCCCCAGTTCGTCTGCGCCGCCTGCGGTTCGGTCCATCGCAAGTGGCAGGGCCAGTGCGAGGGCTGCGGCGCGTGGAATGCGCTGACCGAGGAGGCGGGCCTCTCGGTCGCGGGGCCCGCCACGCGGTCGCTGGGGTCGGCGCGGGGGCGGCGCATCCAGCTTGCGCCGCTGGCCGGCGACGAGGCGCCGCCGCCGCGCGCGGCAAGCCGGATCGGCGAGCTGGACCGGGTGCTGGGCGGCGGGCTGGTGCCCGGCTCGGCGGTGCTGGTGGGGGGCGACCCGGGGATCGGCAAGTCGACGCTGCTGTTGCAGGCGACCGCGGCCTTTGCCAATGCCGGGGCGCGCACGGTCTATGTCTCGGGCGAGGAGGCGATGGCGCAGGTGCGGATGCGGGCCGTGCGGCTGGGCCTCGGCGCCGCCGACGTGCAGCTCGCGGCCGAGACCAACCTGCGCGACATCCTGACCACGCTGGACGAGCTGCGCCCCGACCTGGTGGTGATCGATTCGATCCAGACCATGTGGGCCGACAATGTCGAGAGCGCGCCGGGCTCGGTCGCGCAGGTGCGCGCCACGGCGCACGAGCTGACCAGTTTCGCCAAGCGCCGTGGATGCGCCGTCATCATGGTCGGCCATGTGACCAAGGAAGGGCAGATCGCCGGCCCCCGGGTGATCGAACACATGGTCGACACCGTGCTCTATTTCGAGGGCGAGCGCGGCCATCAGTTTCGCATCCTGCGCGCGGTCAAGAACCGCTTCGGCCCGGCCGACGAGATCGGCGTGTTCGAGATGACCGGCCTTGGCCTGCAGGAGGTCGCCAACCCCTCGGCGCTGTTCCTGTCGGGACGCGAGAGCCGCACGCCCGGCTCGGCCGTGTTCGCCGG
>JAVVFE010000212.1:4272-5911 GCA_032251175.1 Thermohalobaculum sp. | reverse complement strand
CCTGCGTCGCGTAGCGGAACGCCGAGACCCCGGTGCGCCCGTAGAACGCGGTGCGGTCCTGCACCTCCTCGATCGCCACCGCCAGTTCGTTCAGGCGCCGCGCATTCGCCTTCAGCGTCGCCAGCGCCGGCATCACCTGGATGAACCACGAGGTGTCATTGATGAACTGCGCCACCAGCTCGGACGTCGCCGAATAGCGCCGGAAGCTCATCGCGCCGTCCAGAAACGCCGGCAGCGCCGGCAGATAGGCGACCAGCCGGTTCGAGATGAAGTTGTAGGCGTCGGTGAACACCATGAAGTGCAGCCGGGTGATGTTGACCTTGTGCCAGACCCGGTCGATGGCGGTGTAGAGCCGGCCATTGACCCGCGCCTGCACCCGCTCGCCGCCCGAGGCGGCCAGCAGGCCGGCGCGCCCCAGCATCGCGTTGAACTCGCCGCGCCAGGTGCCGCCCGCGGCCTGCTGGGCGATGGTCTGGCGCTCCAGCACCCGCCCGATCCGCCAGGCAAAGGCCATGCCCAGCGGCACATAGACCAGCACCACGGCCAGCACCAGCACCGCGCTGCCATAGGCGCCCGGCGAAAGATCGGCCATCGCCCCCGCCTCGGGCCCCAGGTGCTGCCCGACGAAGGCCGACAAGCCCGCGCCCCAGCGTTCCAGCAAGGCGATCTCGGTCGAGCGCTCGATCACCGCGATCGAGATGAAGTAGATCGACGCCACCGCCCCCCAGACCCCCATCACCAGCCCGATCATGCCGGCAAACACGTTCACGGTGCAGTCGTCGATGCGCTGGTCGACATTGTCCGGCAGCCGCCCGCCGGCGCCGCGGTCGCTCATCAGGCTGGCGGCGATGTGGTTGCGCGCGAGGATCGCGGCCGAGAACTGCCCTTGGGTCCAGCCGCGCGCCTTGCGGTGCAGCGTGCTCGAGGCGAGGTGGCGCATCCCGGTGCCGGCGATCCGGCCGAGATGGACGGCGGCAAAGACGCTGGTGGCGGTGATCAGGTAGGCCAGCGGATCGACGCCCGCGTCGGGCCGGTCGAAGCGCACCAGGGCGGTCAGGAAATCGGCGCTCGAGGTCGCGGCCCAGACGCTGCTTTTCGACAGCAGCGTGGTCAGGCCCAGCACCCCGATGGTCAGGCCCCAGGCCTCGACCCAGTGCTCCGAAAACCAGTAGGCGCTCAGCAGGCCGCGCAGGCTGCGCATCCGCGAGGTCGGCATCGGGCCGGGCGGGCGCAGCGGGCGTCGAAACGCCGGATGGGCGGCCATGTCGGCCAGCACCTGCGCCACGCCCGCGGGCCCGGCCGCGCCAAGCAGCGAGAGGGCCAGCGCCATGCCCGCCGCAAGCCCCTGCACCGCGCCGTCGGGCCAGGGTGGCGAAGGGCCGAGGACAACCGGCACCAGGCAGACGAGGGTTGCGGCAAGCACGAGCGGGGCTGCGCCCGGGGCACGCATGGCGACGGCCGGATACGTCGATGCAACCGCATCGCCCCTTCGATCGTTCACCTCATCGACCGGCTTGCACCCCGACATGACACGCCTTACACGGCTCCTCGCAAGCTATGTTCTGAATCAAGCACATGCGAATGGGGCAAGTGTGAGACAAGCTGCACCATTTCACGAACCGATGATGCAGATGCCGAC
>JAVVFE010000212.1:0-4172 GCA_032251175.1 Thermohalobaculum sp. | reverse complement strand
GGGCAAGTGTGAGACAAGCTGCACCATTTCACGAACCGATGATGCAGATGCCGACCGGAAGACCGCGCACTGCGGCGCGCAAGACACGGCTGCCGGGCGCCAGCCCGCCGGGGGCGGCGTCCCCGCGCCGGCACGGCCGGAAACAGCCGCGGCAAACTGACCGGAGCCCTGACCGGGTCGCGCCTCTCGACGCCGGTTCATGTTTTTGGCCTGATGGTATAAGCAATGGCGCGTCTGCCCCGGACCGCACCGGGCGCACGCGCCGCGTCCCCGAGGGAACAGGATGTCCGCACCGGACAGCACCACAGGCAAGGCCCGCAGCGTGAGCCCTGCGGGAGGCCGGCGCCTCAGCCGCCGGGCCGCGCTCGCGGGCGCCGGCGCGCTCGCCGCCGCCGCCGGCGTGGCCGGGGCACAGCAGGCCGCAGCCCCCGCGGCCGAGGCCGCGCCGCCCGCGCCGCCGTTCGGTTTCGCCGACGTGGTGCAGCTTGCGCGCGAGCGGGCGGGCAGCGAATACGCCGCCCCCGCGATGACGCTGCGCGCGCCGTTCGCCGATCTCGATTACGACCGCTACCGCGCCATCCGCTTCGACGCCGACCGCCGCCTGCTGAACCAGCCGGGCGCGGTGTTCGCGCTCGACCTGCTACCGCCGGGGCTGGTCTACCGCCAGCGGGTCGATGTCTCGATCGTGCGCGCGGGCGTGGTCGAGAAGATCGCCTTCGACCCCGACATGTTCCGCTTCGACCCGCAGATGTTCCCCTTCCCCGACGGCCGCCCCCCGGCGGACGCGCCGCGCGACATGGATTTCTCGGGCTTCCGCCTGCGCCATCCGATCAACAGCCCCGACGTGCTGGACGAATGTCTGGTGTTCCAGGGCGCCAGCTACTTCCGGGCCATCGCGCGCGACATGGTCTATGGCCTGTCGGCGCGCGGCCTTGCCATCGGCACCGCCGATCCGCGCGGCGAGGAGTTCCCGCAGTTCCGCGCCTTCTGGATCCACGAGCCGCGCGCCGAGGCGCGCGAGATCGTGGTGCATGCCCTGCTCGACAGCGCCTCGGCCACCGGCGCGTTCGACTTCGTCATCCGGCCCGGCGACACGACGCTGATGGAGGTCCGCTGCCGGATCTTCCCGCGGCGCGAGATCGCCCAGATCGGCATCGCGGCGCTGACCTCGATGTATTTCTTCGGCCACGACCGCCGGGGCGGGATCGACGACTTTCGCGATGCCGTGCATGACAGCGCCGGCCTGCAGATGATCACCGGCCAGGGCACGCGGCTGTGGCGGCCGCTGTCGAACCCGGCGCGGGTGCAGACCTCGGCCTTCGTCGACGAGAACCCCAAGGGCTTCGGCCTGACCCAGCGCCCGCGCGACTTCGCCGCGTTCGGCGATGCCGAGGCGCGCTACGACCTGCGCCCCAGCGCCTGGGTCGAGCCGCTCGGCCCCTGGGGCCCGGGCGCGATCATGCTGGTCGAGATCCCGGTCGAGAACGAATTCAACGACAACATCGTGGCGTTCTGGCGCCCGCGCGACCCGCTGGCCCCGACCGCCGAGGGGCACGCCTTCGCCTACCGGCTGCACTGGTGCGACACGCCGCCCGACTCGGCGCCACTGGCGCGGGTCGCGGCCACCCGCGTCGGGCGCTCGATCCACGATCCCGCGCGCCACGCCATCGTGGTCGACTTCGCCCGCCCGCCCGGGCGCGACGGGGCCGGCTTCGCGCGCCCGGGCGGGCGCGACGGGGCACTGCGCGCCCAGCTTGCGGCCGATGCCGGCGCGCCCTCGGCGGTGACGCTCGCGCCGCTGCCGGGGGGCGACCTGCTGCGCGCCGCCTTCACGGTCGAGAACGCCGGCCTGCAGTCGGCCGAGCTTCAGCTCGCGCTCGAGACCGCGGACGGGCAGCGCGCCTCGGAAACCTGGCTCTACCGATGGACCCAGAGATAGCGATGAACAACCGGCACGCACCCGGCGAGCCCCTCGCGACCGAGCCGGACGGGACCGCCCCCCGCCGGCCCGAGCTGCTGCATTCCGGGCCCACGCCGCCCGCGGCGCCGCTGGCGATGCCGACCCAGTCGCTGGAGACTGCGCCGGTCGTGGCCTTCGACCCGGCCGATGCGCGCACCGCGCTGGCGCGCCTGATCGCCTTCGGCGGGGCGGCGGCGCTGACCGGCTTCGGCGCCCACCAGATGCTGCTGGTGTTCGGCGACGAGACGCAGACCGCGCTGCAATCGGTCCTGCTCGCGCTGTTTACCGTCACGTTCGGCTGGATCGGCCTGTCGGCGACGCAAAGCCTTGCCGGGCTCATGTGCGCGCCGCGCCCGCCGCGGGTGCCGCGCGACCGGCCGCTGACCGGGCGCACCGCGCTCTTGATGCCGGTCTACAACGAAGACCCGGCCGCGACCTGCGGCGCGCTGGCCGCGATGGGCGAGGCGCTGGCGCGCGAGGGGCAGGGCGCGGCGTTCGAGATCTTCATTCTGTCCGACACCCGCGACCCGGCGGTGTGGCTGGCGGAAACCGCCGCCGTCGCGGCGCTGCGCGAGCGGCTCGCCGGCCGGATCGCGGTCTGGTATCGCCGCCGGCGGCTCAACACCGGCAAGAAGGCCGGCAACCTGCGCGACTTCCTGGAAGGCTGGGGCGCGCGCTACGACTACATGCTGGTGCTGGACGCCGACAGCCTGATGGACGCCGGCACGATGATCGAGATGGCCCGCCGGATGGACGCGGCCCCCCGGCTCGGCATCCTGCAGACCGTGCCGGTGCTGGCGGGGGGCACCACGCTGTTCGCCCGGCTGCAACAGTTCGCCGGCCGCATGTACGGCCCGATCGTCGCCCGCGGCGTCGCCGCCTGGCAGGGGCTCGACGGCAATTACTGGGGCCACAACGCGCTGATCCGCACCCGCGCCTTCGCCGGGAACTGCGGCCTGCCGGAACTGCCCGGCCGCAAGCCGTTCGGCGGCCATGTCCTCAGCCACGACTTCGTCGAGGCCGCCCTGATCCGCCGCGGCGGCTGGGAGGTCCGGATGGACCCCGACCTCGAGGGCAGTTGGGAGGGCGCGCCGCCCTCGCTGGTCGATCTGGCGACGCGCGACCGGCGCTGGGCGCAGGGCAACCTGCAACACATCAAGGTGGTCGGCGCGCGCGGCCTGCGGGTGCCCAACCGCATCCATTTCCTGATCGGCATCGGCGCGTACCTGATGTCGCCGATCTGGCTGGCGATGCTGCTGGTCGGCATGGTGCTGACCGCCCAGTCGATGCTGGTGCAGCCGCAATACTTCCCCGACGCGCTGCAACTGTTCCCCAACTGGCCGGTGTTCGACGCCGAGCGGATGCGCTGGCTGTTCGCACTGTCGATGGGGCTGCTGCTGCTGCCCAAGGCGCTGGGGCTGGGGCGCGTGCTGGTGTCGGCGCGGCGGCGGCGGCAGGCCGGCGGCGGGCTGCGGCTCGCGGGCAGCACGGTGCTCGAACTGGTGCTCAGCGCGCTTTATGCCCCGATCCTGATGCTGCTCCAGGCCCGCCAGGTGGCCGACATCCTGCTCGGGCGCGACTCGGGCTGGAGCACGCAGCGCCGCGACGGCGCCGAGATGCCCTGGGCCGAGGCGCTCCGCCGCCACTGGGGCCATGTCGCCGCCGGCGTGCTGCCCGGCATCGCCTTCGCCTGGTTCGCCCCCGACCAACTGGTCTGGATCTCGCCGGTGCTGGCGGGGCTGATCCTGTCGCCGGCCCTGTCGCGCCTCAGCGGCAGCGCCCGCCTGGGCCGCGCGCTGCTGCGCCTGGGCCTGCTCGCCACGCCCGAGGAACTGGCCCCGCCCCCGGTCGCGGGCGCGGCGCGGGCCGCGGCGGCGGCGCTCGCCCCGGCCACCGCGGTGACCCTCGCGCGCCTTGCGCAGGACCCGGCGGCGCTCGCCACGCATCTGCGCAGCCTCGGCCCGGTGCCGGACTGGACCGAGGCCGAGGCGCTGCACCGCATCACCGTGCGCGCCAAGATCGAGGCCGCGCCGACCCCCGAACAGGCGGTCCGCTGGCTGACCGCGCCCGAGCGCGAGGTGCTGACCGGCTCGGCCGACCTGCTGCGGCTGTGGGCGTCGCTGTCCACGCCGGGCGCCGGCGCGGCGCGCGAGGCGGTGCAGATCTGAGATCTGACCCCGGGCCTGCGCGCGCGCCGGGACCCCGACGGACC
>JAVVFE010000211.1:0-5954 GCA_032251175.1 Thermohalobaculum sp. | reverse complement strand
CCGCCCGGCAGCAGGCCCGTGCGTGGTCTGGGCAGCCCGCCCCTGCCATCGCCCAGCCGGATTTGATGCGCCCGGCATCGCCGACAAGCCCGCGCGCCGCGCCGGGGTGGGGCGCCCCAGCCACCGGGCGCGGGGCAAGGGCGCGGTCGTCAGCCGTGCAGCACCCGCGGGGCGAAGTCGAACAGGGCCGCCGGGGTGTCGACCAGCGCGAGCTTTCGTCGCGCCTCGTCGCCGATCCAGCCGAGCACCGTGTCGGTGAGGTCGGCGTCGTCGGGATAGTCCCGGGTCGTTTTGGCCTGATTGTGCGGCCAGTTGGTGCCCCAGACGATCCGCTCGGGCGCGAAGGCCGCGATGTCGCGGGCGACCGCGGCGATGTCGGGATAGTCCGGGCCGCCGACGGTCGAGGCCTCGTAGCAGCCGGCGAACTTGAACCAGCAGTTGCCGCGCTCGATCAGCCGCTTGATGGTCGCGACCTGCGGACTCGACGGGGTGGCGCCGGCGAAGATCTTGCCGTGGTGGTCGATGATGTAGCGCGATTTCAGCGCGGCGAGCCGGGCCTCGTGCGCGCCGATATGGCTGCCGTCGAACTGCACCGCCAGCACCCAGCCGCGCGCCGCCGTCCGGGCGTCGACCGCCTCGAGCCCGGCGAGCCCGACCGCGCCGCCCGGCAGATCCATGATGCGCGCGCCGCGAACGCCGGCTGTGTGCAGGCGGTCGAGGTCGGCCTCCGGGGTGTCGCCGGTGATGACGGCCACGCCGCGGGCGATGCCCGGGCCCATCGCGGCGAGGCAGGCGAGCAGGTTGCCGTTGTCGTGCTGATGCGCGTTGCCCTGGGTGATCACCACCCGGTCGATGCCGATCCAGGCCATCACGCGGCGATACTCGGCCGCGCCGGGCAGCCCCTCGGGCAGGTCCGGGCCGCCGGGCAGCGCGGGGAAACCGGGCAGATACATGTGCATCTGGGTGTCGACCGTGCCCGGGGGCAGCGCGAGGGCGGGCTTGCGGCCCGACAGGCGGCGGTCGATCATGCGGCGTCCCCCTTGAGCGTGAAGGCGGCGAGGGCTGTGCGGTCGATCTCGATGCCGAGGCCGGGGCCGTCGGGGATGCGCACCATGCCGGCCTCGTGCTCGATCGGCACGGTCAGGATGGCTTGCCGGAACGGGTTGGGCGTGCGGTCGAATTCAAGGATCGGCGCGATCGGCTCGCGCCGCGGCGGGTCGGGAAGCTGGGCTGCCATGAACTGGAGGCTGGCGGCGATCTGCACGCCGGTGCCCCAGACATGCGGCACCAGGCGGACGCCGTGAAGTGCCGCCATGTCGGCGATCCGGCGCATCTCGGTGAAGCCGCCCGAACCGCACAGGTCGGGCTGGGCGATGTCGATGCAGCGGCCCTGCAACGGTGCGCGGAAGCCGAATCGGCCGTGCCAGGTCTCGCCGCCGGCGACCGGGATGGTCTGGCCCGCACGCACCGCGCGATAGGCGTCGAGCTGTTCGGGGATCACCGGCTCCTCGAACCAGTCGATGTCGTGGCGCGCCGCCGCCTGCCCCACCGCGATCGCCTCGCGCACATCGTAGCCGTGGTTGGCGTCGATCATCAGGCGCGCGGCGGGGCCGATGGCCTCGCGCACGGCGGCGATCACGCGCAGGTCCTCGGCCGGGTCGAAGCCGATCTTGATCTTGACCGCGTGGAAGCCCGCCGCCACATGCGCCGCGCATTCGGCGGCGTTATCCGCCACCCGGTCGACGCCGTCGCGCCGGAACGCGCCGGTGGCATAGGCGCGCACGCTCTCGCGCAGGCGCCCGCCCAGCAGGATCGAGACCGGCACGCCGAACCGCTTGCCCTTGATGTCCCAGAGCGCCACGTCGACGCCCGACAGCGCGGTCATGCCGAAGCCCGGCTGGCCCTGGTCGCGGAACAGGTTGTAGAGTTCCTGCCACAGGATCTCGGTGTCGAGCGGGTTGCGCCCGATCAGCCGGGCGGCGTAGGCGCGCACCACCGCGGCATTGAGCAGCGCCGGACCCAGCGCCTCGCCCCAGCCGGTCGTGCCATCCTCGCACACCACCTCGACCAGGCAGTGCTGGCGGCGGTCGAAGCGCATCGAGGCGCTCTCGAACGCGGTCTCGAGCGGGTGGTCGAGCACATGGGCGTGGACGGCCGCGATCCTCACAGCGTCTTTGCCTTCTCGATCAGCGCGGCCAGCATCCCTTCCTCCTCGGGCGTCAGGTCGCAGAGCGGCGGGCGCACCCCGCCCGGCTGGAAGCCTACCAGCCGCACGCCGGCCTTGATCGCGGACACCGCATAGCCCTTGCGGCGGTTACGGATCTCCATGAAGGGATAGAAGAACTCGCGCAGGATGGTCTCGGTGCGGTCGCGCCGCCCGGCCCGCAGCGCGGTGTAGAAATCGACCGCCAGCGCGGGCACGAAGTTGAACACCGCCGAGGAATAGGTGGTGAAGCCGGCCCCGAGATAGGCGTCGGCGAAAAGCTCGGCCGTCGGCATGCCGCCCAGATAGGTCAGCCGGTCGCCTGCGGTGGCGGTGATCTGGCGCACGAGGCCGATGTCGCCCGATCCGTCCTTGAAGCCGACGAGGTTGGGGCAGGCGTCGCAGAGCCGCATCAGCGTGTCGGCCGTCAGGATCGCGTTGTCGCGGTTGTAGACCATCACGCCGATGCCGACCGCGTCGCACACCGCCTTGACATGGGCGTAGAGCCCGGGCTGCGGCGCCTCGATCAGGTAGTGCGGCAGCAGCAGGATGCCGTCGGCCCCGGCCGCCTCGGCGGCGCGGGCAAGCTCGACCGCCATGGCGGTGCCATAGCCGCAGCCGGCGACGATGGGGGTCGTGCCCGCCGCCTGCTTGGCGGCGCGGACGATGACGGGGACCTCGTGCAGCGCGAGCGAGAAGAACTCGCCCGTGCCGCCCGCGGCGAACAGCACCGTCGCCGGGAAGCCCGCGAGCCATTCGATGTGGCGCTGGTAGGGGTCCGGCGCGAAGGCGCCCTGCGCATCGAACGCCGTGACCGGGAACGACAGCAGCCCTGCGCCGAGCGCGGCCTTGACGGAGTGCGGGTCCATGCGGCGGAACCTTTCGAGCGTTGTGGCGAGTGTTGCGGCGGTAGAGGCCGGCACTCTGCCGCCATTCCGCCGATGTTGTCAACAAGTGATATGATAACTTGCCACCTAGCGCGCAACACTGTCCCGCAGCAGGCGGCGATACCGCGCCTGGCTGCCGGCGAGGTGGGCGCGCATCGCCTCGCGCGCGCCGCGTTCGTCGCGCGCCGAGATCGCATCGGCGATGGCGCGGTGTTCGTCCTGGATCTGGCGCAGGTAGTCGCGCGGCATGTCCTGGGTCTTGCCGCTGAGAAACGCATGGCGCGGGATCGCGCCCTCGCCCATCAGCGCGAGGAACTCGCGGAAGCGGGGGTTGTTGGTGGCATCGGCGATGGCGAGGTGGAAGGCCAGATCCGCCCGGGCGGTCATGCGCTCCGCCTCGATCAGCCGCTCGATGTCGGCGCAGGCTTCGTGGATCGCCTCCTCCTGCGCGGGCGACCGCCGTTGGCTGGCGAGGGCAGCCGATTCGACCTCAAGCGCCGTGCGAATCTCGAGAAGTTCGATGACCGACGAGACCCGCCCGGCATCGGCGACGAAGGGCAGCGGGGCCTGCGGGGCGCGGGCGAGGACGAAGACCCCGGCGCCCTGGCGCGGCTGCACCAGACCGTCGGCCTGGAGCGAGGCGATCGCCTCGCGCACCACGGTGCGGCTGACGCCGAAGCGCGCGGTCAGGCTGGCGGTGCTGGGCAGGCGCCCGCCGACCGCCACCTCGCCCGAGTCGATGATCGCGCGCAGGGCCGCCGCGATGCCGGCCGACAGCGTCGCACGCCGTCCGCCCTGCCCCGCCGCGGGCCCGGGGTCGTTGAGTGCGTCGATCATTCGCCTTTCCCTCTCGGCGGCACTGTGGGCAGCAGGCAGGCGCCTGTCAACATGTATGACTATGTCGGCGCATCCAAGCAGGAGTGTTGACAAGTTATATGATAAGTGGTTCGGTGCATCATCGGGCCGGCGCGCCTGCCGCCGAAGCCCGGATCTGTCCATCGGGAGGACCATTTCATGACGCTCTCAGCCCTCATGCGCGGCTCTGCGGTCGCCGCGCTCGCCGCCGTCGCCCTTGGCAGCGCCGCCCTCGCCGCCGATTGGCGCGGCTGGAACATCCACCCCGAGGGGTATCCGAACACCATCGCGCTGGAACACTTCGCGGCCGAGATCGGCGCCAGGACCGGCGGCCGCGTCTCGGCGCAGGTCTACAACAGCGGCGTGCTGGGCGCGCAGACCGACGCGATCGAGCAGCTTCGCAGCGGCGCGCTCGACTTCGCCAACTTCAACCTGGGCCCGATGGGCGAGATCGTGCCGCAGACCAATGTGCTGTCGCTGCCCTTCCTGTTCACCGGCGTCGACCAGATGCACGCCGCGATGGACGGCGCGCCCGGTGAGACGCTGTCGGAGGCGATGAGCGCCGAGGGGATCGTCGCCCTCGCCTGGTTCGACAGCGGCGCGCGCAGCTTCTACAACACCAAGAAGCCGATCACGACGCCCGCCGATCTCGACGGCCTGAAGATCCGGGTGATGAACAACCAGCTTTATGTCGACATGGTCGACGGCATGGGCGGCAATGCGACGCCGATGGCCTATGGCGAGGTCTACCAGTCGCTGAAGACCGGCGTGCTGGACGGCGCCGAGAACAACTATCCGTCCTACGAGTCGTCGAACCACTACGAGGTCGCCAAGTTCTACTCGCTGACCGAGCACCTGATCCTGCCCGAATGCGTCTGCATCGCGAAATCGAGCTGGGAGGCGCTGTCGCCCGAGGATCAGGCGGCGGTGCGCGCCGCCGCCATCGATGCCGCCAGGATGCAGCGCGAGCTGTGGGCCGCGCGCGAGACCGAAAGCCTCGCCAAGGTCGAGGCGGCCGGGACCAAGGTCAACGCGGTCGCCGACAAGGCCGCGTTCCAGGCGAAGATGGCGCCGGTCTACGAGGCCTTCTACCAGAAGAACCCCGACCTGAGGGCCTTCGTCGAGGAAATCCGGGCGACCCGGGTGAAATGACGCATCCGGGCGGGTGACGGGCGTGTCCCGCCATCCGCCCGCACCTGCCAGCGGGGATCGCGCGCAATGGACGACACCGGGGACGCCATCCGCCCGCACAGGTGGCACGGCGCGCTGACGCGCGCGCTCGACGGGCTGGCGCGGGCCTGCATGGCCGCGGCCGGGGTGCTTCTGGTGGTGTTGATCGCCATCTTCGGCTGGCTGGTGTTCGGGCGCTACATCCTCAACGACACGCCGACCTGGGTCGAGCAGGTGGCGCTGCTGATCGTCGTCTGGATCACCTTCGTCGGCGCGGCGGTGGGGGTCTGGCGCAACACGCACCTGTCGATCGATTTCGTGCGCGAGGCAATGCCCGCACCCGCCCGCGACGGCCTGCGCCTGACCACCGATGCGGGCCTGGTGGTGTTCGGCGGCGTGATGGCCTGGCAGGGCTGGATCCTGAGCGCGAGCCTCGCGCGCCGGGTCATGCCGATGATCGGGATTTCCGAATCCTGGCGCGCCATGCCGGTTGCGCTGAGCGGCGCGCTGATCGTGCTGTTCGCCGGCGCGCGGCTGGCCATCGCCCTCACCTCGCGTCACGACAAGGCGGCCTGACCATGGGACTTGTGGTGCTGTTCGGGGTCTTCTTCGCGGCGATGGTCGCCGGCGTGCCGGTCGCCTTCGCGCTCGGCCTCGCGACGGTCGCGGGGTTCGTCTACGAGGGGCTGCCGCTGTTCGTGGCGTTCCAGCGCATTCTGGCCGGTGTCTCGGTGTTCTCGCTGCTGGCGATCCCGTTCTTCATCTTCGCGGGCGATCTGATGCTGCAGGGCGGGATCGCGGCGCGGATCGTGCGGCTGGCGGCGGCGGCGGTTGGCTCG
>JAVVFE010000210.1:0-5966 GCA_032251175.1 Thermohalobaculum sp. | reverse complement strand
CTCAGTGGCTTTCCAGACGATCCGGCTTGAGTGCGACGCGCGGGGGGTGGCGACGCTGACGCTCAGCCGGCCCGACAAGCACAACGCGCTCGATGCCGCGATGATCGGGGAACTGGCCGAGGTGGCATCCCGGATTGCCGCCGACCCCGCCATCCGCGCCGTGGTGCTGACGGGTGCGGGCGAGAGCTTTTGCGCGGGCGGCGATCTGGGCTGGATGCGGGCGCAGATGGCGGCCGACCGTGCCACCCGGATCGCCGAGGCGCTGTCGCTCGCGCGCATGCTCAAGGCGCTGGACGAGCTGCCCAAGCCGCTGATCGCCTGGGTGAACGGGCAATCCTATGGCGGCGGCATCGGCATGATTTCGGTCTGCGATGCGGCGGTGGCCGCGACCGGCGCCAAATTCGGGCTGACCGAGGTGCGGCTGGGGCTGATCCCCGCGACCATCTCGCCCTATGTGGTGGCGCGCCTGACCCCGCCCCGGGCGCGCGAGGTGTTCTTCTCGGGCCGGATCTTCGACGCGGCCGAGGCGCTGCGCGTGGGGCTGATCACCCGCGCCGTGGCACCGGGCGATCTTGACGCGGCGGTCGAGGCCGAGGTTGTGCCCTATCTGGCCGCAGCACCCGGGGCGGTGGCTGCCGCCAAGGCACTGGTGCGCCGGTTCTCGCCCCCGATCGGCGAGGCCGAGCTTCAGGCCACCGCCACGGCACTCGCCGACCAGTGGGAGACGCCCGAGGCCGTCGAGGGGATCGCGGCGTTCTTCGACCGCCGCCCGCCGGCCTGGAGGTCCACCAGATGACTGCGTCGCGTTGCCTGCCGCTGTGCGTTCTTCTGTGCCTTGCCGGTCTCGCCCCCGCTGTCGCCCCGGCCCAGACCGACGGGCTGAGCGAGGCGGCGGCCGCCGCCGCCGCGGGCGACTGCCCCCGGGCCGAGCCGCTGTATGCGGCGGTGCTGGCCGAGCCCGCCACGGGGCTGCGCGAGATCGAGGCGTCGCACGGGCTTGCGCTGTGCCTCGCCGCCGGCGCCGAGCCGTGGCGGGCGCGCGAGATCATGGCGGGGCTGCTGCCCAAGGTTCTGGCGCAGTATGGCCCGGCCAGCGGCGGGCTGGCGCGCCATCACGGGCTGTGGTCGGAGGTCGAGCTGCGCGCGGGTGCGCTGAACGTCGCCTGGCGCCGGTCCGAGGCGGCGATCGGGGCGCTGAGGGCGGCAGGCAAGCTCGACCCCTACGACCATACCGCCGAGATCTATCGGCTGGCCGCGATCCAGTCGAAACGCGGCGAGGGGGACGCGTTCCTCGCCTTCCTGACCGCGGAGCGCGCGCGCCTTGCCGGCGCAAGCTGGGCGGCACCGGGCGACGATGCGCTGTTTGCCGAGGCGTTGGGCACGCCGCCCGCGCCGGGGGACGCCGCGGCGCTGCGGGGCTGGACGCGGGCGGGGCTGGAGCAGCTCGACCCGCGGCCGCTCTATCTCGACCTGGTGGCCGAGTGAGTCATACCAGTTTTCCTTGAGTCCGGCTCATGCCGTCCTGACTGTGCTGCGCGCGCGCCTCGCGTGGTCAGCGGTGCGAGGCCCCGGCTCGGGGGCAGGGCGCAGCGGACGTCCCAACGATCGGTTCCGATCAATGCAAGCTGGTATCAGAAGTCGCGGTAGTCGCGGAAGCCCTGCACGACCCAGAGCTGATAGGGGCTGTCGCGGTCGGCATGGGTCGGGAAGGTGCCGGCATCGACCTCGTGCGCCTCAATGAAGCGGCCGGCGATGGCCGCGGCGCCGCGCTGCACCGCCAGCAGCATGGGCCGGTCGTCGCCGGGCCTGAGCGTTGCGACCAGCTCGTGATGGTTGTGCGGGTTGAGGCCGGGGTTCCAGACGGCGATGTCGTCCCAGGTGAGCCCGCCCTCGAACATGCATTCCGACAGGCGCCGCCGGTCGTCCGACAGCAGGACCTGCGCCCCCTCCTCGGCCATGGCGCCCAGCGCCAGCGCGCAGAAGGGTTCCGAGAGGCGCATCTTCTTGAACGGGTCGCCCGCGCGCGGCAGGTCGAGCGGCATCACGGCATAGGCCCAGGCGAGCCCCACCACCGCCGCGAGTGACACCGCGCCGAGGCCGAGTTGCAGCCTGAGGCCGCGCCACCAGCCGGCCTCGACCATCACGCGCGCCGCGATCACCGCGCCGGCGACATAGGCCGGCGCCGCCCAGTTCGGCTGGGCGCGGGTGACGAAGCTGAGCGCGATCATGCCCAGCAGCAGGGGGAAGCACTGCCAGGCCATGAGCCGCATCCGCCAGTCGCCGCGCCAGCCGCCGACGCGCAGCAGCGCGACGAGCAGCACCGCGAAGAACACCGGCCCGATGACGCCAAGCTGCGCGCCGGTGAACTCGGCCAGCTTGAGCGGGTTGAAGAACCCGCGCCCTGGGTTGGCGTCCTCGGCCACATGGGTCACGGTGGCGAAGCCGTTGGCCGCGTTCCACATCAGGTTCGGCGCGAACACCGCCGCCCCGACCGCGATGGCGACCGCGGCGCCCCTCAGGTCGCGCCCGCGCGCCGAGAACAGGCCGTAGCCCAGCGCGCCCGCGGCGAAGGACACCATGGTGTATTTCGCCAGCATTCCCAGCCCGAAGGCCAGGCCGACCGCCGCCCACCAGCCCAGGCTGCCGCTTTCGCCCGCCCGGATCAGCGCGTAGATCCCGCCCGCCAGCGCCACCATCAGCACCGGGTCGGTGGACATGATCATCGCCGAGACGCCGACCCCGGGCGCGAGGCTGTAACCCGCCGCGGCCCAGAACCCCACCCGCCCGTCGTAGAGCCGCGCGCCGATGGCGAAGATCCCGAGCGCGATCAGCGCATGCGCGAGCGGGCTTGCCACCCGCAGCCAGAACAGCGTGTCGCCGCCCAGATCGGTGGCGACGCGGATGACGAAGCCGACCAGCGGCGGCTTGGAGAAATAGCCCCAGGCGAGTTCCTGGCCGTAGGCCCAGTATTGCGCCTCGTCGAAATGCACCGGGACCAGCCCGGCCGCGTTGATCGCCAGATGCAGCGCCAGCAGCGCGGCGATCAGGCCCAGCGTGCGAAGCTGCCACGGGCCCGGGGCGGCCTTGGCCTTGGCGCCGGCGCGCGCGCGGGTGCCGCCCGGCGCGCGCCGGGCCGTGCCCGAGGGCGCGCCCGCCGATCCGCCGGCCGATGCGCCGGATCGCCGCGCGCGCGGTGCGCCCTTGCCTCGTCCCGGTGCCGTCGCCATTGCGTGCCCCTGCCCTGCCCGCTCTCGACCCGGCGGGCTCAGGCGCCGTTCTAGCCGATGCGCCGGAGGCGCGGAAGGGGCTGGGAAGGCCGCGCGCGCGGGGTTATGTGAGAGGGACCAGCCGCAGGGAGACCAGAATGCGCCCCGACACCGCGCCGCACACCGACCGCACCATCCGCCTCGCCGACTACACGCCGCCCGACTGGCTGGTCGAGCGGGTGCGGCTGGAGTTCGACCTCGCGCCCCGGGCGACGCGGGTGCGCGCGCGCCTGCGGGTCCGGCGCAATCCGGCCCGCCCGGGGCCGCGGCCCGATCTGGTGCTGCACGGCCGGCGCATGGTGTTCGTGGCGGCCAGCATCGACGGCGCGGCGCTGGGTGACGACGCCCTCGCCTTCGACGCCGAAGGGGTGCGGGTGGCCGCGAGCGCGCTGCCGGGCGACGCCTTCGAGTGGGACTGCCTGACCGAGATCGACCCGGCATCGAACACCGAACTCGAGGGGCTTTACCTGTCGCGCGGCATGTTCTGCACGCAATGCGAGGCCGAGGGCTTCCGCAAGATCACCTACTACCCCGACCGGCCCGACGTGATGGCGCCCTTCAGCGTGCGGATCGAGGCCGAGCGCGCCGCCTGCCCGGTGCTGCTGTCGAACGGCAACCCGGCGGCGGCGGGCGATCTGCCGGGCGGGCGCCATTTCGCCGAGTGGGACGACCCCCACCCCAAGCCCGCCTATCTGTTCGCGCTGGTGGCGGGCGATCTGGTGGCGCATGCGGACGGCTTCACCACCGCGTCGGGGCGCGCGGTCGACCTGCGGGTCTGGGTGCGCCCGGGCGACGAGGGCAAATGCGCCTATGCGATGGACAGCCTGAAGCGCGCGATGGCCTGGGACGAGCGCGCCTATGGCCGGGAATACGACCTCGACATCTTCCAGATCGTCGCGGTCGACGACTTCAACATGGGGGCGATGGAGAACAAGGGGCTCAACATCTTCAACTCGCGCTATGTGCTGGCGAGCCCCGAGACCGCAACCGACGCCGACTATGAGCGCATCGAGTCGATCGTGGCGCACGAGTATTTCCACAACTGGACCGGCAACCGGATCACCTGCCGCGACTGGTTCCAACTGTGCCTGAAGGAGGGGCTGACGGTCTTCCGCGACCAGTGCTTTACCGCCGACACGCGGTCGGAGCCGGTCAAGCGCATCGACGATGTGAAACTGCTGCGCGCGCGCCAGTTCCGCGAGGACCAGGGGCCGCTGGCCCATCCCGTGCGGCCGGCGGAATACATCGAGATCAACAACTTCTACACCGCGACGGTCTATGAGAAGGGCGCCGAGGTGATCCGCATGCTGCGCACCCTGGTGGGCGAGGACGGCTATCGCCGCGCGCTCGACCTCTATTTCGCGCGCCATGACGGGCAGGCCTGCACCATCGAGCAGTTCCGCGCCTGTTTCGAGGATGCCTGCGGCCGCGACTTGTCGGCGTTTTCGCGCTGGTGGAACCAGTCGGGCACCCCGCGCCTGTCGATGGCCGAGGACTGGGACGGCGCGACCTACACCCTGACCCTGCGCCAGCACACCCCGGCCACGCCCGGGCAGGCGGTGAAGGCGCCGCTGGTGATCCCGGTGGCGACCGGGCTGATCGGCCCGGATGGCGCCGAGGTGGTGCCCACCCGCGTGCTGGAGCTGCGCGAGGCCGAGCAGTCGTTCCGCTTCGAGGGGCTGGCGGCGCGCCCGGTTGCCTCGGTCCTGCGGGGCTTTTCGGCGCCGGTGGTGCTGGAGCGCGAGCTTGACGATGCGACGCGCGCCTTCCTGCTGGCGCATGACACCGACCCGTTCAACCGCTGGCAGGCGGGGCGGGACTATGCGATCTCGATCGCGCTGAGGCTGATCGGGGGGGCCGCGATCCCCAACGCCTGGGCCGAGGCGCTGGGCCGGGTGCTGGAGGACGAGGGTCTCGACCCCGCCTTCCGGGCGCTGGCGCTGGAACTGCCGGGCGAGGACGAGATGGCGGGCGAGGTGGTCGCACGCGGCGGGCTGGCCGACCCCGATGCGATCCACGCGGCCCTGGCGGCGATGCGGGCGCATCTGGGTGGCGCGCTGGGCGGGGCGCTGGCGTGGGCGCGGGCCGCGATGGCGGTGGCGGGGCCCTACAGCCCGGACGCCGCAGCCGCTGGCCGGCGGGCGCTGGCCAACCGCGCGCTGGTCCTGATGCTGGCGGCGGGCGGGGCCGAGGCGCACCGCGCGGCCGAGGCGCAGGCCGATACCGCCGACAACATGACCGATCGGATCGCGGCGCTGGCCGCGCTGGTCCATGCCGACGCGCCGGGCGCTGCGCCGCGGCTGGCGGCCTTCCACGCCGACTGGCGGCACGATCCGCTGGTGCTGGACAAGTGGCTCGCGGTGCAGGCGAGCGCGCCGGTTGCCGACGCCGCCGCGCGGGTTGCGGCGCTGGCCGGCGACGCCGGGTTCGAGTGGAAGAACCCCAACCGCTTCCGCGCCCTGATCGGCAGTTTCGCGATGGGCAACGCGACGGGCTTCCACGCGGCCGACGGATCGGGCTACCGGCTGGTCGCCGACTGGCTGCTGCGGCTGGACCCGGTCAACCCGCAGACCACCGCGCGGGTGGCGGGATGTTTCGAGACCTGGCGGCGCTATGAGCCCGGGCGGCAGGCGTTGATGCAGGCCGAATTGCGGCGGATCGCGGCGGTCGGGACGCTGTCGCGCAACACCCGCGAGATCG
>JAVVFE010000209.1:0-5982 GCA_032251175.1 Thermohalobaculum sp. | reverse complement strand
CGCGCCCCGGTCGAAAGCAGGACCCAGGCGCCGAGCAGGGCGGCCACCAGGGCGTAGCGGGTGGCGAGGAAGGTCAGCGGCTCGGCATGCGGCAGGCCCAGCTTGGCGCCGATGAAGCCCGTGCTCCACAGCACGACGAACAGGGGGGCGACCGCGAGGCCGGCTCTCGGGTCGCTGGGCATCGGGTTGGCGCTCCGGCGTGAGGAGGGTTTGACTTCGACCCGTCTTTGATCACAATCCGACGGAAAGAAAAAGGCGATCGGCGGCCGGCGCGGTCCGCCCGGGAGGAAATGGATGGCAGACGAATTGACCGGCACCGAGGGTCGCAGCCCGGCGATCGGACAGGATCCCTCGATCCTGATCCTCGACGACGATGCAGCCTTCCGCCAGCGGCTGGCGCGCGCGATGGAGCGGCGCGGCTTCGAGCCGGTGCAGGCCGCCACCGTGGCCGAGGGGCTGAGCGTCGCGCGCACCCGCCCGCCCGCCTTCGCGGTCGTGGACCTGCGGCTCGAGGACGGCAACGGCCTCGACGTGGTCGAGGCGCTGCGCGAGACCCGGCCCGAGAGCCGGGTGATCGTGCTCACCGGCTATGGCGCGATCGCGACCGCGGTGGCCGCCGTCAAGATCGGCGCGGTCGACTACCTCGCCAAGCCCGCCGACGCCGACGACATCGAGAAGGCGCTGCTGTCGAAGGGCGAGGACAAGCCGGCACCCCCCGACAACCCGATGTCGGCCGACCGGGTGCGGTGGGAGCACATCCAGCGGGTGTTCGAGCTGTGCGACCGCAACGTGTCGGAAACCGCACGCCGGCTGAACATGCACCGCCGCACATTGCAGCGCATCCTGGCCAAGCGCAGCCCGCGCTGAAGCTCGGCGGCGTCGCGGGGTCTGCGACCCCGCGATCGGTGGATGCGCCCGCAGTGCGCATCCGGCGCACCACGAGCAGGGTTTGATGGGCTAGGGAGACGCGGCCGAGGCCGCGTCAGGGCAATGGTGATCCGAAGCTCGCGCCGCCTCAAGAGCCTGCCCCGGACTTGATCCGGGGACGAGCGGCCTGCGGCCGTTGCCTGCGGCGATCCTTGACCCGCCGCGACCTTCGGGGGACGGGGTCTCTGTCGCGACTTCGGTGTGCCATCGCCTCGGCAGATTGCTGGCGGATCGGTCTGCCGCTTGTCCCGCCACAGGCGCGAACGGTGCAGCGCCGCGCGGGCGGCCGGCCACCACGGGCGCCACGCCCGACGCGCGGCCTCAGCCCTCGCCGATGTCGGGCAGGCTCTGGAAGGCATCCTTCAGCGCCGCCGACCACATCTGGCTGATCTGGCCGAATTCCTCGTCGTCGGCCTCGATCCGGCGTCGCGTGTCGAAGCGGTGCTCGCCCGCGCGGATCACCGCGAGATCGAGCGGCATCCCCACCGAGAGGTTCGACCTGAGCGTCGAGTCCATCGAGACATAGACCGCCTTGAGCGCCCGCCGCAGCGGCGTCGCCGGCGTGATCACCCGGTCGAGGATCGGCTTGCCGTATTTGTGCTCGCCGATCTGCAGGTAGGGCGTGTCCTCGGTCGCCTCGATGAAATTGCCGGGGCTGTAGATCATGAACAGCCGATGATCGCCGCCGCGGCGCTGGCCGGCGACCAGGATGGCGGCGTCGGGGGCGGCGCCCTGGGCGGCCAGCGCGTCGCGGTATTCGGCCTGCATCGCCGCCATGTGGGCGCCGACGATCTCGGTCACGCGATACATCGAGGGCGCGGAGAGCAGGCTCTCGACGTCTTCGCCCGCGAGGGTCGCCTTCACGTCGGTGTCCAGCCGGGTGATCACGCCCTGGGTGATCGACAGGTTCCCCGCCGTCATCAGGCAGATCGCGCGCTCGCCCGGCACCTCCCAGGCGAACATCTTGCGAAAGCGCGAGACGTTGTCGACCCCCGCATTGGTGCGGGTATCGGACAGCATCACCAGCCCCGCCTTGAGCTTGAGCGCGACGCAGTAGGTCATGTGAACATCCCGGTGACGCGGGGCCGCGACTCAGCCCTGCTGTTGCTGCTGCTGCATCTGCCCCGTGCTGACGCGGACTGCAACCTCCATCTCTTCCTCGTGCCCCGCCGCCAGCGTGCCGCGGATGGGCGCGGCATCGGCGGCATCGAAGCCCGAGGCGAGCCGGACGTAAGCCTCGGCCGGGCAGACCTGGTGGACCGGGTCGAAGCCGACCCAGCCCAGCCCCGCGACATGCGCCTCGGCCCAGGCGTGGGTCTCGGACACCGGCGCCTCGGGGTCGTGCAGGTAGCCCACCACATAGCGCGCCGGCAGCCCCATCGCGCGGGCGGCTGCGATCAGCACATGGGCGAAGTCCTGGCAGACGCCGGCGCCGATCGCCAGCGCCTGCGCGGCGGTGGTGGCGGGATCGGTCGCGCCGGCGCGGTAATCGAGCGCCTCGGCCACCAACTCCGAGAGGCGGTGCATCCGGGCGAGCGGGCCCTCGGCGGCGGCGGCCTCGCGCGCCATGGCCTCGATCGCGGCGTCGGGCCGGGTCAGCGGCGTCACGCGCAGCGCGACATCGGGGCGCGCGGTGCCGAGGCGGCCGATCACCCCGGCGGTGTCGGCGGTCTCGACCGTGCCCTGGGCGACGATCTCGACCGCCTCGCTGGCCCGGCGCAGGGCGACCAGCGCCTCGGCGTCGCCGAACGCATCGGTCAGCAGCGGCGCGACGGGGCAGCCGTCGACGCTCACCTCCCAGGACTTCACGCTCTGCGAGGCGGTCTCGGGGGCGAACAGCTTCAGGCGCAGATGCAGGTTCAGCGCCGGCGGTGCATAGGTGTAACGGGTGCGGTGCTCGATCGTCAGGCGCATGGCTCCGCTCCCCCCTCAGAAGTGATACGCGCGATAGATCTCGGTGTGCAGCCGCCGGGTCGTCGCGATCGTCCCGGAGATGAAGTCGTGCAGGCCGTGCTGGAAGATCTCGCCCATCTCGAGGTCGTCGAGCCGGGCGATCATGCCCGAGGCGGTGGTGTGGCAGACATGCCGGGCGCCATAGCCGCGCGCGAGCCGGTCGAGGAAATGGCCGATCTGGTCGTAGCAGAACGCGACCGAGCGCGGGAAGGCGCGGTTCAGGATCAGGAAATCCGCGATCTTCCAGGGGCTGTAATCGCCGCGGTAGACATGGTGAAACGCCCTGAGCGCCGAGGTGGCGTGCAACAGCGAGGTCCACTGGTGATAGTCGCGCCCGCCGCCGACCACCTCGGTTTCCGGCAGCAGCACGTAATACTTCACGTCCAGCAGGCGCAGCATCATGTCGGCGCGTTCGACATGGGCGCCCAGCAGCAGGAAGTCGTAGCGGTCCTCGCGCAGCATCGAGGTCGAGGCGGCGCCCCGGAACATGATCGCGCGGCCCTTGATCCAGTCGAGCAGCGTGCGCAGGTCGCGCTGGGCGCCGGCCACGTCGACCTCGTCGAGCCGGCGCCAGCCCTCGTTCAGCGTCTCCCACATGTCGCGGGTCAGGGCATTGCGCACCGCCCGCCCGTTCGCCCGGGCCTGGCGCAGGCAGACGCGGATCGAGGACGGGTTGTCGGGGTCGAGCATCAGCGTGCGCAGAATCACCGCATCGGTGATCGTCGATTCCTTGTCGAACAGGTCGGTCGAGCCGGAGGCTGCGGCGACCGAGCGCCATTCGTCGTCGGAATAGGACCCCGGCAGCATCGCCATGCGGTGGCCCATCTCGATCAGGCGCGCGGTGCATTCGGCCCGCTCCATGTAGCGGCCCATCCAGTAGAGGTTCTCGGCGGTCCGGCTCAGCATGATGCGCTCACTCCGTCAGAACCCAGGTATCCTTGACGCCGCCGCCCTGGCTGGAATTGACCACCAGCGAGCCCTCGCGCAGCGCCACGCGGGTCAGACCGCCCGGCACCAGGCGCATCGCCTTGCCGACCAGGCAATAGGGCCGGAAATCGACATGGCGGGGCGCGATGCCGCGCGGGCCCAGCGTCGGCACCGACGACAGCTCGAGCGTCGGCTGGGCGATGAAATTGGCGGGGTCGTCGCGCAGCTTCACCGCGAACTCGGCCCGCTGCTCGGCGGTCGAGCGCGGCCCGATCAGCATGCCGTAGCCGCCCGAGCCGTGCACCTCCTTGACCACCAGCTCCTCGAGATGCGCCAGCACATGGGCACAATCCTCGCGGTCGGCGCAGCGGAAGGTCGGCACGTTCTCGAGGATCGGCGCCTCGCCCATGTAGAAGCGGATCATCTCGGGCACGTAAGTATAGATCGCCTTGTCGTCGGCCACCCCCGCGCCGGGCGCCGAGCAGAGCGTGACGCCCCCCGCGCGATAGACGTCGAACAGGCCCGGCACGCCCAGCACCGATTCCGGGCGGAAGGCCAGCGGGTCGATGTAGTCGTCGTCGATCCGCCGGTAGATCACGTCCACCCGCTGCGGCCCGCGCGTGGTGCGCATCCAGCACAGCCCCTCGTCGACGAACAGGTCCTGCGGCTCGACCAGTTCCACGCCCATCAGGTCGGCGAGGAAGGAATGCTCGTAATAGGCCGAGTTGAACGGCCCCGGCGTCAGCACCACGACATTGGGCTCGCCCTTGCAGGCGGGCGGCGCGACCTCCTCGAGGGTCTTGCGCAGGTCGTCGGGATAGCGGTCGACCGGCTCGACCGCCCCGCGCGAGAACAGTTCGGGGAACATCCGCATCATGATCTCGCGGTTCTCGAGCATGTAGCTCACGCCCGAGGGGGTGCGGCAGTTGTCCTCGAGCACCTGGAAGGCGGTCTCGCCGGTGCGCACGATGTCGATGCCGACGATGTGGGAATAGACCCGGCCCGGCGGCTCGACCCCCATCATCGCCGGCTGGAAGGCGGCGTTCTGGTAGACCAGGCGTTCCGGCACGATGCCGGCGCGCAGGATCTCGCCGCGGTGGTAGACGTCGTAGAGGAAGGCGTTGAGCGCGCGCGCGCGCTGGCGGATGCCGCGATCCAGCCGGCGCCACTCGGCGGATGAGAAGACCCGCGGGATCAGGTCGAAGGGGATCAGGCGCTCGGGGTCGCCGCCCTCGCCATAGACCGCGAAGGTGATGCCGATGCGGCGGAAGATCGCCTCGGCCTCGGCCGAACGCTTGTGCAGCAGCTCGAGCCCCGAGGCGGCGACCCATTCCTCGATCCGCGCATAGGGCGGGCGGACCGCGTCACCGTCGAGCGACATCTCATCGAACATGGCGATCCCCGGCTTGCGGCCCCTGCGACGCGTCACGCCCCATCCTTAACTCGGCTCGGCAAAGCTGCAAGACATGCCGCTCGGTTCCGACGCAGCGAAATCTGGTGATGGATGCAACCAATGCCCGCCTTTTGGGCGCCCGGCGCAACAGCGCCTGTCAAAGCGGCAGGTTTCGCGCGGTGCGCACAGGCCCCGGCGCGGCCTTCGGACCGCCTCAGCCGACACCCCCCGTGTTGGACCGGGCCGGCAGCGGTTCAGCGATGCAGGCGGTCGGGCGGCGGACTTCAATCGCGGCCTCGTGCTGGGCCAGGCTGTGCAGCAGCCGCCGGGTGACCAGACGGATCAGCTTGTAGGCAAAGCTGGGATTATCGAAATAAAGCTGCTCGACGCGTTGCTCGGTGAGTTCGGCAAGGACGACCGGACTGGCGGCCACGGCTCCGTTGGTGCGGCGGCCCTCGCCGGAGAAGAGCGCGATCTCGCCGAGAATCGATCCGGGGCCGAGCGTGACGCCGAGTTCGGGGATCCGGACCTCGCCGCTGATCAGGACATAGAGGCTGTCGGCCGGCTCGCCCTTGTGGAACAGCACTGTGCCCACGGGCAGCTTGCGCCGGTTGCCGAGCGGGATCAGCCATTCGAAGCGATCCTCGGCCTGCGGCAGTCGCGCGGCCATTCTGGCGAGACGCACGCGGCGCTGCATCTGGATCAAGCGCACCACGTTCAGCGGCAGCAGCGTGGCATGAAGGACCAGGATCGGCGTCAGACCGGCTGCGAGCGCATAGACG
>JAVVFE010000208.1:0-5997 GCA_032251175.1 Thermohalobaculum sp. | reverse complement strand
TGCCCGCGGCCCGACTGCGCGCACCGGGTGGGCGACGCGCCCGCGGGCGCGTGAGGTGCGGCGCCGGGCTGCGAACCATGCGGTCCCCGCGCCCCGGCGCGCTGCGAAAACCTGACTCCACATTTGCGCAAAAGCCACTAGGCTGGGACGCCAAACCCCGGAGGACGCGGGGAGATCAGTGGGGAAGCGCGCCAATGACGCGGAGGGTTCTGCTCGCCGAGGACGAGCCGCATATCGTCGAGTCGCTGCAATTCCTGCTCGGCCGTGCGGGCTTCGCCGTCACCGTGGTCTCGGACGGCGAGGCGGCGTTCTCGCGCGCGCTGGCCGATCTGCCGGACGTGCTGGTGCTCGATGTCATGCTGCCCGGGATCAACGGCTTTGAAGTGCTGCGCCGGCTGCGCGCCGAAGCGGGGACCGCGCATTTGCCGGTGGTGATGCTGACCGCCAAGGGCCAGCGCGAGGACCGCGAGACGGCGCATCGCTGGGGGGCGGACCTGTTCATCGCCAAGCCCTTCTCGAACGCCGAGCTGGTCGCCGCGGTGTCGCGCCTCGCAGGCTCGGGCCCGCAATGAGCACGGCGCGCGCCGCCGCGCGCCGCCGGGCCGCGGCCGATGCCGCCTTCGGCGTGCGCAAGGCGCGCGACGGGGCGCTGGCGGTGCCGCTGATCGGGTTCATCCTGCTGATGCCCCCCGTCGCCCAGATCTTCGCGATCGACGGGCGCATCGCAGGTGTGCCGGTGACGGTGGGCTATGTCTTCGGCGTCTGGCTGCTGCTGATCGTCGGCGCCCGGCGGATCGGCGCCCGCATCCTGGAAACCGAGACCGTGGCCGAGGCGACCGGCGCGCTCCACGCCGATGCGCGCGCGGCCTCGGCCGGGCCCGCGGGCGCCGCCGCGCGCGATCGCGGACGCGAGGCCGGAAGCGAGCCTGGGCGGCAGGACGGCGGCGGCAGCGGAACCGCCACTGGCCAGGGCCGCGGGGCGCGGGACTGATGCTGTCGAGCGACCTGCTTCTCGGCGTCTCGCTCGCCTATGTCGTGGTGCTGTTCGCGGTCGCCTTCATCGGCGACAGCCGGGCGCGCCGGGGGCGGCAGCGGTGGCTGCGCTCGCCGCTGGTCTACACGCTCTCGATCTCGGTCTACTGCACCTCGTGGACGTTCTACGGCGCGGTCGGCTCGGCGGCGCGGTCTGGGCTCGAATTCGCCACGATCTACCTGGGGCCCACGCTGGTGTTCGTCGGTTGGTGGTGGTGCCTGCGCAAGCTGGTGCGCATCGGGCGGGTCCACCGCATCACCTCGATCGCCGACCTCATCTCGTCGCGCTATGGCAAGAGCCCGACGCTCGCGGTGATCGTCACGCTGATCGCGATCCTGGCCACCACGCCCTATATCGCGCTCCAGCTCCAGTCGGTGACGCTCAGCTTCGAGGCGATCACCGGGACCGACCAGGACCTGCGCTCGGCCTTCTGGGTGGCGGCGGGGATGGCTGCCTTCACCATCCTGTTCGGCACCCGCACGATCGACGCGAACGAGCGCCACCACGGCGTGGTCGCGGCCATCGCGCTCGAGGCGGTGGTCAAGCTGGTGGCGCTGCTGGCGATCGGCATCTTCGCGGTCTGGGGCCTGGCCGGCGGCGTGGGGGCGATCTTTGCCCGGATGCCGGCCGACATGATCGAGGTCGAGCAGATCTTCGGGCCGCGCTGGGTGACGCTGATCTTGCTGTCGGCGGCGGCGATCCTGTGCCTGCCGCGCCAGTTCCAGGTGACGGTGGTCGAGAACGGCGACGAGCGCCACCTGGTCACCGCGTCGTGGATGTTCCCGCTCTACCTGTTCCTGATGTCGCTGTTCGTGATCCCGATCGCGATTGCCGGGATCGCCTTCCTCCCGGCGGGCTCGAACCCCGATCTGTTCGTGCTGAACCTGCCGCTCGCCTTCGGGCAGGACACGCTGGCGCTGTTGGCCTTCATCGGCGGGTTCTCGTCGGCGACCTCGATGGTGATCGTGGCGGCGATCGCGCTGTCGACCATGGTGTCGAACCACATGGTGGCGCCCTTCGCGATCAAGATCCTGACCAAGGGGGACGCGGCCTCAGGCGATGTGCGCGAACTGCTGCTGGCCAGCCGGCGCGTCTCGATCGGCATCATCCTGGGGCTCGGCTATCTCTATTTCGAGCTGAGCGGCGGGGCGGGGTCGCTCGCGGCGATGGGGCTGATCGCCTTCGTCGGCGTGGCGCAGGTGCTGCCGGCGATGCTGGGCGGCATCTTCTGGCGGGGCGCGACCCGCGCGGGGGCGCTGGCGGGGCTGTCCGGGGGGGCGGTGCTGTGGCTCTACACGCTGTTCCTGCCCAGCCTGGGGCGCGACGGGCTGCTGCCCGAGACGTGGCTGATCGACGGCCCCCTGGGGCTCGCGCTGTTGCGGCCGCAGGCGCTGCTGGGCCTGGCCGGCGCCGATCCGCTGGTGCATGCCACGGTCTGGAGCCTCGGGGTCAACACGCTCCTGTTCATCGGCGTCTCGGCGCTGTCGCGGATCGAGCCGCTCGACCGCTTGCAGGGCGCGCTGTTCATCGACGTGTTCCGCTCGCCCGAGGGCGAGAGCCACCGCTTCATCCGGCGCGAGGCGGCGTCCGAGGATCTCTACATTCTCGCCCAGCGCATCCTCGGCGCCGAGCCGGCGCGGGCGCTGTTCGACGAGATGGCGCGCGCACAGGGCGTCGCACGCGGCCTGCCGAACCCGACCGACGCGCTGATCGCCCGGCTCGAGCGCGAGCTTGCAGGCTCGATCGGCGGCGCCTCGGCGCATGCGATGGTGACCCGGGCGGCGGGCGGCGAGGTGATCTCGCTGACCGACCTGATGGACATCGCCGACGAGACCCAGCGCCTGATCGAGACCTCGGCGCGGCTGGCCGACAAGACCCGCGAGCTCGAGCGCACGGCCGCCGAACTGCGCAAGGTCAACGACCGGCTGCGCCGGCTCGACAAGCAGAAGGACGATTTCCTCAGCCAGGTGAGCCACGAGCTGCGCACGCCGATGACCTCGATCCGCTCGTTCGCCGAGATCCTGCTGTCGGGCACCGAACTGGAGCCCGCCGAGGTGCGCCGCTTCACCACCATCATCCACGACGAGAGCCTGCGCCTGACGCGGCTCCTGGACGAGATCCTCGACGTGAGCCGGCTCGAGGCCGGCCAGGCCGCGATCCCGCTGCGCCCGGTGGTGCTGGCCGAGGCGATCGCCGGCGCGGTCGATACCGTCTCGGGGCTGGCGCGCAAGGCGGGGGTGCACATCGCCGCCGAGGCGCCGCCCGCCGCGCTGTGGGTCAGCGCCGATGCCGACCGGCTGCGGCAGGTGCTGATCAACCTCCTGTCGAACGCGATCCGCTACAACCCCGCGCCCCAGCCGCGGATCGAGATCCGCTGGCGCATGGCCGGCGGGCGGGTCGAGATCGACGTGGCCGACAATGGCGGCGGCGTCAGCCGCGCCGAGGCCGACGACATCTTCGCCAAGTTCACCCGCGGCAGCCGCGCGGTCGAGGGACAGGGCGCCGGCCTCGGCCTGCCGATCAGCCGCGCGATCATGCGCCGGATGGGCGGCGACCTCACGGTGGTGTTCGCGCCCGACGGCACCAGCCTCTTCCGCATCACGCTGGCCAATGCCGAGCGCCGGCCCCAGCCCCGCCGCGCCGCGGCGGGGTGACGGGTCGGCCGCAGCGGTCCGGTCAGGGGCAGAACGCCGCCGCCGCTGCCGGGTCGTTCGCGCTCGCCCAGGTGCAGGTCTGGAAGCGGGTGCAACTGTAGAAGGTATAGCCCCATTGCACGATGTAGCGGTCGTACTGCACCTGTGCGGGCGCTCCGGCATAGGACGCGCACACCCGGTCGCCGCCCACGCCCGGCACGATGCGGTTGATCAGCGTCACGCCGCGCGATGTGCATGTTTTTGCGACCGGGATCTGGCTGCAGGTCTGGGCCATGGCTGGCGGTGCGGCCAGCGCCGCCAGTGCGGCCAGCGCCGCAAGCGACTTCAACCGGATCATGCGGATACCTTCCCCCCCCCAAAAGGAATGACGTCACGCCACTTTAGAAACTCAGTCTCAACCGGGCCAGCGCGGTGAACTCGCGCGCAAAACGCGGCGCGGCAAGCGGGTTTGCGGCCCCCTCGACAGTCCGGTCCTCGAAGCCGAAATCGGCATCGGCCACATTCAGCAGATCGAGGCTCAACAGCCCCCGTCGGTTCGGCAGGCGGTAGCCGAGCGAGATCTCGGTGATCGGGAAGGTGTCCGCCCCCTGGGGCCGCACCGTGTTCGCGGTGTTGACGAAATCGGTCCAGCCGACGCCCACGCGCCCGCTGGCGAAGAACCCGCTCGGATGGAACCAGCCGAGCCCCGCGGTCACTTCGCTCACCTCGAAACGCCCGAGATCGTTGATCGTCGCCGCGCCATCGGATTCGGCATCGAGATGCACGATGTCGAGCCGCGCGGCAAAGCGGTCGAGGAACGAGGCGTTGGCATAGGCCCGGATCTCGAGTTCGTCCGTCTCGCCGGTTAGCAATCCCAGGGAGCTTGGGTCGAGCTCGATCCAGCGCCGGACCCCCTCGGCGCCGATGTCGAGCCAGGACGTGACAGCGGCATCGAGCCCGACCCCCACCTGCTCGACCTCGGAGTTATTGAATTGGTCGACATACTGCACGAAGCCCGCAACGCTGACCGGCTCGAGCCGCTCGTCCACCACTTGCGGGTGCTGCACGGTGCGGGTGTAGGCGCCGCGCAACGTCAGGCCGTCGATCACCTCAAGCCGGACCCCGGCCTTGGGGTTCACCTTGGTGACGTCGCGGAAACTGGTCGTGTCGCTGTCGATTGCATCGACCGAAAGCCCGCCGGTGAGTTCGAGCGCGGTGAACGGGCCCGGATTTTCGATCAGCCAGGTGCCATAGGCGTAGCCCGAGACGCGCGACTGGTCGAACGAGAACGGTGGCAGGCTGAATGCAAAGGGGCCGAAATCGAGCACCGCGCCGAAGGTTCCGGACGTGTCGGTGTAAGACAGGCCCGCAACGGTCGACAGCGGGCCGAAGCGGCCGACATGCTGTGCCTGGACGTCGAACACCTCGGTATCCCCAAACGATGTGACGCGCGGGCTGAAGAAATTCGCCTCGCCTGCCCGGTTGCCGCCATCGGTGTCGACATAGCTCCCGACCACGGCAACATCCTGGTTCGCCCCGATCCGGGCATGGCCGCCCAGGCGGAACAGGCTGCGCTCGTCGCGGATGTCGACCGTGGGGTTGCCGTCGCGGGCGTCGAATTCCAGCGTCCGGTCGCCCGCGTCGGTCTCGCGGTAGCGGTATTCGCCGAACAGGTCGAGCCAGGGCAGCACCTGTCCCTTGGCCCGCACGCTGACGATGTCGTGCTGAAGGTCGTTGTTGGTGCGGTAGCCGTCCGTGTCGTAGTGGAACTGCCCCACCCCGAACGCGAAGCCCTTGTGCAGCACGGTGACCGAGGCCTCGTCGCCGAAGGTGTCCTGCGTGCCGCCAAACCCCAGCAGGTCGGCGCGCAGGCCGTCGGCATCGAAGAAGGGCGAAAGCTCGGCCAGGCTCGGCCGCGTGGCGCCCGGGCCCTGGAAGATCGCGAGATCCGACTCGCTCAGCGAGGGCTGGATCGGGGTCTTCGACGGCTGCTCGTAGACCTGCGCGCGGAAGGCCGAACTTGCCCGCGCGGTGTCGGTGTTGCCGCGCGCGCGCAGCACGTCCGCCAGCACCCGGTGGGCGGCGGCGTTGGTGGGGTCCTGCTCGGCGCCCTGTGTGCCCTCGCGGATCGCCTGGTCCGAAAATCCCAGCGTGTCATAGACCCGCGCCACCGCCGCACCCCGGATCGCGCGATCCTCGCCCAAGCCGCGCGCCGAGCGCAGCACCGAGCGTGCGCCCGCCCGTTCCCTCGCCGCGCGCAGGCTGCCCAGCGCCTCGATCGGGCGGTTTTCGGCAAACAGCACCTCGGCGCGCGAGAGCCAGGGGGCCGGG
>JAVVFE010000207.1:0-6033 GCA_032251175.1 Thermohalobaculum sp. | reverse complement strand
GCCGCAAGCTGGAGATGGCGCGCGACTACCCGCGCGAGAGCCGGCTGTTCGCGGGCGAGATCATGCGCGGCGCGCCGCTGCTGGGCGAGGTGCTGCGCGGGCCGCTGAAGGCGCTGGTCGACGAGAAGGTGGCAGTGATCGAGGGCTGGATCGCCGAGGGGCGGCTGGTGGCCCATGATCCGCGCCACCTGATGTTCGCGATCTGGGCCACGACCCAGCATTACGCCGATTTCGACGTGCAGGTGCGCGCCGTGCTGGGCGACGACGGCGCGGGGCGGTTCGACGATGCGGCGGCCTTCCTCGAACGCCTGTTCCTCGACGGCCTGGCACCGCACTGAGGCGGCGGGATTATGTTTGCCGCTGCCGCGGCGGGGTGGCGTTTGCCGCTGCCGCGGCGGGGTGGCGTTTGCCGCTGACGCGGCGGGCACTCAGTCGCGCAGCAGCAGCAACAGCGCCGCCGCGGTGGCCGCGACCCCCAGCCAGACCGGCGGCGCCACCCATTGCCCGGCGAAGACGCCCTCGAGCAGGATCACGAAGCTGGGCGTCAGATACCCGTAGGCCATCACCGTCCCGGCCTTGAGCCGCATGGTCGAGAACTGCACCAGGTAGAACGTGCCCGCCGTGGTGAAGATGCCGAGGTAGAACACCGCCGCCCACACCACCGGCGGCAGGGCGGTCCAGTCGGTCGCGAGCGTCTGGCGCGCGCCCCACAGCCCGGCGATCACGAGGCCGCCGATCAGCGTGCCGAAGGTGAACACGATCACCGGCTCGCCCCGGTTCAGCCGGCGCACCAGGGGCGTGTAGAAGGCGTGCATGGCGCAGCCGAAGAAGAAGATCGCCTCGCCCCGGCCGATCTCGAAGCCCAGGATCGCGTCGATGTCGCCGCGGAAGATCACCCAGACCGCGCCCGCCCCCGCCAGCGACAGGCTGAGCGCCATGCGCGGCGTGGTGACCTGGCGCAGCAGCATCCAGCCGAAGATGGCGCTCATCGCCGGGATCAGCGTGAAGACCGCCGAGGTCGAGACCGGGTCGGTCAGCCTGAGCGCCACGAACATCAGCACGAAATAGCCGCCCAGCAGGCCGCCCAGCAGGCCGTAGCGCCAGGGGCTGGCGAAGTGGTGCGTCCGCATCCGACCTGCGCCCAGCGCACCGATCACGATCGCCGCGACGATGAAGCGCGCGACCGTCAGCGCCTCGGGCGCGATGTGGGGGGCGGCGCGCTGGCCGAGCGAGAACGACACCGAGATCAGCGCCGCGAACAGCAGCATCGCGCCATGGGCGGCCCAGGAGGGGGCATGGCCCGCGGCACGGGTGGCTGACGCCGAAGCCACGGCGGCGTGTCCGGCCGGGTTTGCGGCGGCGGTGCCGGTGGTGGCTGTCTCGTCTCTCATGCCCGCGGCTCCCGCCCCTGTTCCCGACCATGCTTTACCCAAGAGCGCGCGCGCTGCACAGCCTCTGCCGCGATCGCTCTCCCCGACATCCCGGTGTTTTGCCATCGCGGGTTTGCCATGCTAGGCTTTCGTTCCACGCGAGTTTCACGATGTTCTCTGACAAAGGGGGGGGAAGTGTTCGAACGCATCATGATCCCTGTCGATCTGGCCCATGTTTCGCAGCTTGGGAAAGCTTTGGAAGCCGCTGCTGATCTTGCAATCCATTACCGGATTCCGGTGACGTATGTGGGTGTTACTGCTGCGGTGCCGGGGGCCGTGGCACATAATCCGGCGGAATACGCGCAGCGGCTCGATGCATTCGCCCGATCCGAGGCCGCAGCCCACGGGCACGAGGTCACGAGCCGGGCCTATCTGAGCCACGACCCGACGACGGATCTTGATGCCACGCTGCTCAGGGCGGTCGACGAGACCGGGGCAGACCTGGTGGTGATGGCCTCGCATATTCCGAACATCGCCGACCACCTCTGGCCCTCGAATGGCGGGACGATCGCCACCCATTCGCAAGCCTCGGTGTTCATCGTGCGCTGAGCGGCGCAACCGGCCGCCGCGCCGCCCGGCGATCGCCGCCGGCGGACGGGGCGCAAGGCGCAGGCACACTTCCCAAGGGGGACAGACCATGACCGACGATCCTGGCACACAGGGCATCCCCGCCCCGGAGGGCGAGGCGAACCTCATCGACACCGATTACCAGATCGGGCAGGACAACATCAGCGCGCAGATCGGCCCCTTCGGGCTCGACATCCACAACCCGGTGTTCCTGATCTCGGGGATCACGATCGTGGCCTTCGTGTTCCTGACGCTCGCCTTCCAGCAGAGCGTCGAGCCGGTGTTCAACGCCCTGCGCAATTGGCTGACCGGCACCTTCGACTGGTTCTTCCTGCTGGCCGGCAACATCTTCGTGCTGCTGTGCCTTGTGCTGATCGTGAGCCCATGGGGTGCGGTGCGGATCGGCGGCAAGGAGGCGACCCCCGACTATTCCTATTCCGGCTGGTTCGCGATGCTGTTCGCCGCCGGCATGGGCATCGGGCTGATGTTCTACGGCGTGGCCGAGCCGATCTCGCATTTCGGCACGGCGATGGGCGGCGTCAGCGTCGAGGACGGCGTGCGCACCGACTGGGCGCCGCTGGGCGGGGCAGCGGGCAACGCCGAGGAGGCGCGGCGGCTGGGCATGGCGGCGACGATCTTCCACTGGGGGCTGCACCCCTGGGCGATCTATGCGATCGTCGCGCTGGCGCTGGCGCTGTTCTCCTACAACAAGGGGTTGCCGCTGACGATCCGGTCGATCTTCTACCCGATCTTCGGCGAGCGGGTCTGGGGCTGGACCGGCCATGTCATCGACGTGCTGGCGGTGTTCGCGACGCTGTTCGGGCTGGCGACCTCGCTGGGCTTCGGCGCCGAGCAGGCCAATGCCGGGCTGGAATACCTGTTCGGGCTGCCGGTGTCGGACGGCTCGAAGGTGATCCTGATCCTTGCCATCACGGCGGTGGCGCTGGGCTCGGTGGTCGCGGGGCTCGATGCCGGGGTCAAGCGGCTGTCCGAGATCAACATGGTGCTGGCGGCGCTGCTGCTGCTGTTCGTCATCGTGGTCGGGCCGACGCTGGCGATCGTCACCGGCTTTGGTGCGAACCTCGCGGCCTATGCCGAGCACCTGCCGGCGCTGTCGAATCCGTTCGGGCGCGAGGATGCGAACTTCGCGCAGGGCTGGACCTCGTTCTACTGGGCGTGGTGGATCTCGTGGTCGCCCTTCGTCGGCATGTTCATCGCGCGCGTCAGCCGCGGGCGCACGGTGCGCGAGTTCATCGTCTGCGTGCTGCTGATCCCCTCGCTGGTCTCGGTGCTGTGGATGACCGCCTTCGGCGGCACGGCAATCAGCCAGATCGTGAACGACGGCCTCACCACGGTGCAGGACGCGCCACTGGAGCTGAAGCTGTTCGAGATGCTGGGGGCGCTGCCGCTGACGTCGATCACGTCCTTCCTCGGCATCGTGCTGGTGATCGTGTTCTTCGTGACCTCGTCGGACTCGGGCAGCCTGGTGATCGACACCATCACCGCCGGCGGCAAGGTCGATGCGCCGCTGCCGCAGCGGGTGTTCTGGTGCGTGTTCGAGGGGCTGGTGGCGATCGCGCTGCTGCTGGGCGGCGGCCTCGGCGCGTTGCAGGCGATGGCGGTCTCGACCGGCTTCCCCTTTACCATCGTGCTGCTGCTGGCCTGCTGGGCGATCGTCAAGGGGCTGGCGAGCGAGCCGCGGTAGGACGGCGCCGGCCGGCGGGCAGCCGCCGGCTCCCATACCCGGAGAAGCGACAGCCCGCCGTCCGGCGGACGGGGGCGCCCTGCGGCGTCCCCGCGTGTGCGGTACCGGCCGTCAGCTGTTCGGATATTTCTTTCCGAACTCGCGGTCGAGCGTCTGGCAGAGTTTGAGCGCGTACTGCAGATCCTTGCGGGCGTCTTCGAGCGCCTTGTCGAGCGGCACGCGGAGGCGCTTGAGCGTCTGCGAGTTCGCCAGGTTGTCGGGGATCGCCTTCACGATCCGGCCGTGGTTCTTGACGAGCTGCGCCTCGAGCTTGGGGATCACGTCGATCTTCTTCTGGTAGGTCTGGCGCTTCTGCGCGCGGGTCTTGTCGTCCCAGCCGTCGAAGGCGCCCTTCTGCAGCTTGTCGACGTCGCCCTGGTCGGTGGTGATCTTGAGCGAGCCGGTCGCGTCGGAGCACAGCTTGTTGAAGGCGACGATCTCCTTCTGGAGCTGCTTGACGGATGCGTCGATCATCCTTTCGGCGCCCGAGGCGACCTTCTTCAGGGTGTCGAGCCGGTTGCGCAGGATGTCGATCGCGGGCTTGACGTCGCGCGTCCATGCGGATTCCGTCTCGGCGATCTGCTTGCCGAAGCCGATCAGCACCTTTTGCAGCGCCTTGTCGACCTCCTTGTAGCCTTCGGTGCCGTTCTTCAGGCCGAGCGCCTTGCAGATCCCACCGACGCCGGCGCGTGGCTCGCCGCGGGCCCAATCGTAATGGACCTGATACTCCTTGGTGCCTTCGGTCTCGATCTGGGCGAGGTATTTCTCCGCGTCATCGATCATCTTCATGATCTGGGCGGCCGGGTCATTATTCTTGATCGCGGCCTCGATGACTTTCGAGTGATCCTTGTCCCACTTGACATTAATTTTCTTCAGGTCGGTGAAATATTTCAGCGATTTCGCGGTTTGGGCTGCCCAATCGCTCGCGATTTTTTGCGCCTTCTTGATCTCGGCATCGTATTGGCCCATCTCAATCCCCCCATTTCCAAATCGCCACCGATTCCTGTCCAATACAGGCCGGGTCGCGCCGCGATCCTCACCCAAGGCTCGCATCGTGACAACCCGGAATTGTATGGCTCACTCCGCCGCCACCCGCCCCGGGTTGTTCGGATGCGTGCGCCAGTCGGCATGGGTGTCGCTGACCGTGCGCCCCGTGCGCGGATCGACCGTGCCGGCGGGCAGGCGCTCCATGGTGATGCAGGCCTCGACCGGGCAGACATTGACGCACAGGTTGCAGGCGACGCATTCGGCGTCGATCACCTCGAACACGCGGCGCCCGGCCTCGATCCGCATGCCGATCGCCTGGTGCGAGGTGTCCTCGCAGGCGGCGAAGCAGCGGCCGCAGGCGATGCAGGCCGACTGGTCGATGCGCGCCTTGGTGACGTAGTTGAGGTTGAGATACTGCCAGTCGGTGACGTTGGGCACGGCGCGGCCGCGGAAGGCGGCAAGGTCGGCGTGGCCCTTGTCGTCCATCCACAGTTTCAGGCCCGAGATCATCTCGGCCACCACCTTGAAGCCGTAGGTCATCGCCGCGGTGCAGACCTGCACGTTGCCCGCGCCCAGCGCCATGAACTCGGCCGCATCGCGCCAGGTGGTGATGCCGCCGATCCCCGAGATCGGCAGGCCGGCGGTTTCGGGGTCGCGGGCGATGTCGGCCACCATGTTGAGCGCGATCGGCTTCACGGCGGGGCCGCAATAGCCGCCATGGCTGCCCTTGCCGTCGATCGAGGGTTCGGGGCTGAAGGTGTCGAGGTTGACCGAGGTGATCGAGGAGACCGTGTTGATCAGGCTGACCGCATCCGCGCCGCCCTTCTTCGCCGCCCGCGCGGGATAGCGGATATCAGTGATGTTGGGCGTGAGCTTGACGATCACCGGCATTCGGGTCGCGGCCTTGCACCAGCGCGTGACCATCTCGATGTAGTCCGGCACCTGCCCCACGGCCGAGCCCATGCCGCGTTCCGACATGCCGTGCGGGCAGCCGAAATTCAGCTCGATGCCGTCGGCGCCGGTGTCCTCGACCTGTGCGAGGATGCCGGTCCAGGCCGCCTCCTCGCAGGGCACCATCAGCGAGACGACCAGCGCGCGGTCGGGCCAGTCGCGCTTGACCGCCTTGATCTCGTCGAGGTTGACCTGCAACGGGCGGTCGGTGATCAGCTCGATGTTGTTGAGCCCCAGCACCCGGCGGTCGGCGCCGTAGACCACGCCGTAGCGCGGCCCGTTGACGTTGACGATGTGGGGGTCGAGCCCCAGCGTCTTCCACACCACGCCGCCCCAGCCGGCCTGAAAGGCGCG
>JAVVFE010000206.1:0-6039 GCA_032251175.1 Thermohalobaculum sp. | reverse complement strand
AGCATCGCGGGATAGGGAAAGACGAAGCCGCGCGCGACATTGACGCGCTGCTGCTCGCCGCCCGAGAAGGTGGTGGGCGAGAGCGACCACAGCCGCTCGGGCAGGTTCAGCCGCGCGAGCATGGCGCGGGCGCGCGCGCGGGCCTCGTCGGGCGGCGTGCCGGTCGCCAGCAGCGGCTCGGCCACCACGTCGATGGCCGGGACGCGCGGCACGACGCGCAGGAACTGGCTGACATAGCCCAGCGTCGTGCGGCGCAGCGCCAGGATCTCGCGCGGCTCGGCGTGGGCGATGTCGAGCCCGCCGACCCGGATCGACCCCGCCGCGGCCAGATAATTGCCGTAGATCATGCGCATCAGCGTCGACTTGCCCGCGCCCGAGGCGCCGGTCAGCGCCACGCATTCGCCGGGCGCGACCGACAGCGACGCACCATCGAGCACGCCGATCACCGCCGCCCCCTGATTGTGCAGCGTGAAGGTTTTGCCGAGGCCCGAGACGTCAATCATGTCGCACCTGAAAATCCTGGATCCCGCATCGCATCACGCCTGCAGCACCGAACTGACCAGAAGCTGGGTGTAGGCGTGCTGCGGGTCGTCGAGCACCTGATCGGTCAGCCCGGTCTCGACCACCGCCCCGTCCTTCATCACCATCAGCCGGTCGGCCAGCAGGCGCACGACCGCAAGGTCATGCGTGACGATGACCGCCGACAGCCCCATGTCGCGCACCAGGCCGCGCAGCAGGTCCAGCAGCCGCGCCTGCACGCTGACGTCGAGCCCGCCGGTCGGCTCGTCCATGAACACCAGCCGCGGGCCGGTGACCAGGTTGCGCGCGATCTGCAGCCGCTGCTGCATGCCGCCCGAAAACGTGCCGGGCCGGTCGTCGATCCGCGTCCCGCTGATCTCGACCCGGTCCAGCCAGTCGAGCGCCCGCGTGCGGATGTCGCGGTAATTGCGCGCGCCCACCGCCATCAGCCGCTCGCCGACATTGCCGCCGGCGCTGACGTTCATCCGCAACCCGTCGCGCGCGTGCTGGTGGACGAAGGCCCAGTCGGTCCGGCTCAGCATCCGCCGCTCGGGCTCGGGCATGCTCAGCGTGTCGCGCGGCCCGTTGGCGCGGGTGTCGAACACCACGGCGCCGGCATCAGGGGCCAAGTGGCCAGCCAGGCAGTTGAGCAGCGTGGTCTTGCCCGAGCCGCTTTCGCCCACGATGCCCATCACCTCGCCGGGGTAGAGGTCGAACGAGACATCGGCACAGCCGATCCGCGCGCCATAGCGCCTCGTCACGCCCCGGACGCTCAGCAGCGGCGTCATGCGACGTCTCCCAGCCAGGTGCCGCCATGGCCGGCCGCGCGCCGGCGCTCGCAGTGGTCGGTGTCCGAGCAGACGAACATCCGGCCGCCCGCGTCGTCGATGATGACCTCGTCGAGATAGCTGTCCTCGGCGCCGCACAGCCCGCAGGGATGCGGCGCCTTCGACGGGTCGAACGGGTGGTCCTCGAAATCGAGGCTCACCACCCGGGTGTAGGGCGGCAGCGCGTAGATCCGCTGCTCGCGCCCGGCGCCGAAGATCTGGATCGCCGCCATCTCCATCTTCGGGTTGTCGAATTTCGGGATCGGCGAGGGGTCCATGACATAGCGCCCCTCGACCTTGACCGGATAGGCGTAGGCGGTGGCGATATGGCCGTGGCGGGCGATGTCCTCGTAGAGCTTGACATGCATCAGCCCGTATTCCTCGAGCGCGTGCATCTTGCGCGTCTCGGTCTCGCGCGGCTCGAGAAAGCGCAGCGGCTCGGGGATCGGCACCTGGTAGACCAGGATCTGGTCCTCGCGCAGCGGCTCCTCGGGGATGCGGTGGCGGGTCTGGATGACGCTGGCATCGCGCGTCGCCGTGGTGGTGGCGACGCCCGCGGTGCGCTCGAAGAATTTCCGGATCGAGACCGCGTTGGTGGTGTCGTCGGCGCCCTGGTCGATCACCTTGAAGGTGTCGTCGGGGGTCAGCGTCGCGGCGCTGACCTGAACGCCGCCGGTGCCCCAGCCATAGGGCATCGGCATCTCGCGGCTGGCGAAGGGCACCTGATAGCCGGGGATCGCGAGGCCCTTCAGGATCGCGCGGCGGATCATCCGCTTGGTCTGCTCGTCGAGATAGGCGAAGTTGTAGCCGGTCATTCCGCGGCCTCCCTCAGCGCGGGGTCCGCCGCCTCGCGCCGCATCTTGCGGACCAGTTCCAGCTCGGACTGGAAGTCGACATAATGCGGCAGCTTGATGTGCTCGAGAAAGCCGGTGGCCTGGATGTTGTCGCAGTGCGACAGCACGAATTCGGCGTCCTGCGCCGGGGCGCCGACGAAATCCTCGCCCAGTTCCTGCCACCGCAGCGCGCGGTCGACCAGCGCCATCGAGATCGCCTTGCGCTCGGTCTGGCCGAACACCAGCCCATAGCCGCGGGTGAACTGCGGCGGCTCGGTCTTCGAGCCCCCGAACTGGTTCACGGTCTCGCATTCGGTCAGCACGATCTCGCCGATCGCGATGGCGAAGCCCAGCTCGGGGATCTCCATCTCGACCGCCACCGCGCCGATCCGCAGCTCGCCGACGAAGGCGTGGGTGCGGGCATAGCCGCGCTGCGTGGAATAGGCGAGGCCCAGCGTGAAGCCCTCGTCGGCCCGGCTCAGCGCCTGCAGCCGCAGCGCACGCCCGGCCGGCAGCTCCAGCGGCGTGCGCGTGAGGTCGGGCGGCGGCGTGTCGTCGGCGGCCGCGTCCTCGATCAGGCCCTCGCGGTTCAGGAAGCCCGTCACATGCGGCACCGGCCCGGTGTCGGCCTCGCGGCGGGGCGCCGGCGGCACCTCGCCCTCGGCCGCAAGCCGGAAGTCCAGCAGGCGGTGGGTGTAGTCGAAGGTCGGCCCCAGCACCTGCCCGCCGGGCAGATCCTTGAAGGTGGCCGAGATCCGCCGGTCGCAGATCATCGCCGCGGTGTCGACCGGCCGCGAGCAGCCGAACCGCGGCAGGGTGGTGCGGTAGGCGCGGATCAGGAAGATCGCCTCGATCAGATCGCCCCGCGCCTGCTTGATCGCCAGCGCCGCCAGATCGGGATCGTAGAGCGAGCCCTCGGCCATCACCCGGTTGACCGCGAGCGCCAGTTGCTCGCGGATTTGCGCGACGCCCAGCTCGGCGACGGTTGTGTCGCCCCGCCGCTCCTCGGCCAGCCAGGCATGGGCGTTCTCGATGGCGCGCTCGCCGCCCTTGACCGCGACATACATCAGGACACCGTCGTGCTGCGGGGCAGGGCGGCGACCTGGGCCCCGCAGGTGAAGAAGGCGTCGAGCCCCAGCGGAAAGCGCGCGTGGTTGGCCTGGAACGCGGCCTTGTCGGGCAGCGCGAGCGCGGCCGTCGTGCGGATCCCCGGGCCGCTGAGCACGGCGCCCTGCGGCGCCAGCGCATCGGTCTCGATCACCAGCGTCGCCGACCGGTCGGGATAGTCGGGCGTGCCGCAGGGATAGGCCGAAAGCGGCGCCAGATCCTCCCAGCGGCCGATCGCGAAGGCGCAGTCCGCCGGCCCGGCCAGCGGTGCGCCGGTATGGAACGCCACCCAGACCCGGACATCGTCGCAATCGACGCGCCCCGTCAGGCACAGCGGCGTGTCCTGGTCGCACAGCGTCAGCAGCAAGGTCCCCGCCGCCACCGACAGCGGCGCGGGCGGCCGGGCGCCGGCCAGCCGCTCGATCCGGCCCGGCCGCGCCATGGCGTTCATCAGCGCGCGGAACGCATGGGATGCATCGCGCGGGGCATCGCCGAACCCGCCGTCGAGAGCCGCCGTCTGCATCAATCCTCTCCCCGCACCATGGTGAAGAACTCGACCCGCGTGGCGGCAGCCCTGGCCGCGCGCGCAGCCGTCGCCGCGGCCTCGTCTTCGCGCAGACGGTCCAGCACGGCCCGCTCGATCAGGGGGGCGGCGGCGGTCTGCATCAAGGCATCGACCAGCGCGCTCGCCTCGGCCGAGGCCTTGCTGCGGCCCTGCACATAGCCATGGCCCACCTCGCCCGACCGCAGCCGCAGCGCGCAGCGCGTCACCGTCATCTCGCCGATGTTGAACGGCGCGCCGGTGCCGCCGGCCCGGCCGCGCACCATGACGCTGCCGATTTCCGGCTGGCGCAGCCAGTCGAATGCCGGCGCTGGCCCGGCTTCGGCCAACAGCGCCGCCACCCGGCCCTCGGGCGCGCGCGCCAGCGTGCCAAGCCACAGCCTGCGCGCCTCGGTCTGCGAGTCTGCCATCTAGACAAGTCTCTGAATTACTATACAACTATACACATTATGCCCTGAACCCGCCGGATCCGCTACGGCAAAGTTGTGATCTTCCTGTGACATGACCGCAGAGCGCCCGAAACCGACCCCGCTGTGGGCGTCCATCGCCCGATCGCTTCGCGACGACATCGCGGGCGGGCGCTATGCGGCCGGCGACAAACTGCCGACGGAACACGAGCTTGCGCACCGCTTCGGCGTCAACCGGCACACGGTGCGCCATGCGCTGGCGCATCTGATCGGCGAGGGCGTGCTGCACGCCCGGCGCGGGTCGGGCGTGTTCGTCCTGACCAGGCCGGTCGAATATCCGCTGGGCGAGCGTGTCCGGTTCCACCAGAGCCTGCTTGCCGCCGGCCACCTGCCGCAGAAGACGGTCCGCCTGATCGAGACCCGCGCCGCCAGCACGCGCGAGGCCGCGCGGCTGGCGCTGCCGCCGGGGGCGATGATCTGCGTCTATCACGCCCTGTCGTTTGCCGACGGCAATCCGCTCGCGCTGATCGAGAGCCACTTTCCCGAGCACCGCCTGCCCGGCCTCGCCCGGGTGCTGGCGACCGAGCCCAGCATCACCAGGGCGCTGGCCGCCGTCGGCGTGACCGATTTCACCCGCGCATCGACCCGCCTCAGCGCCCGGGCCGCCAATGCGACGCAGGCGGTGCAACTGCGCCTGCGCGAGGGCGCGCCGCTACTGTTCTCGACCGCGATCAACGTCGATGCGGGGGGTGTGCCGGTCGAATACGGCCAGACCTGGTTCGCCGGCGAGCGCATCACGCTCACGCTCGAGCGCGGCGATCTCTGAGCGTGGGGTGGGCGTTGGGGCGCGGGTGCGGCGTCGCGGGCGTGTCCGGGCAAGCGTGGCGGGCAGGCATGGCCGGGTGGGCGTTGCGCGGCGT
Organism: Thermohalobaculum sp.; assembly: GCA_032251175.1. Lineage (GTDB taxonomy): Bacteria > Pseudomonadota > Alphaproteobacteria > Rhodobacterales > Rhodobacteraceae > Thermohalobaculum. Next base: position 864 of record JAVVFE010000206.1, on the reverse strand, counting down.
GGCGGGCGGGCAGGGATTTCGCTGGTCGGAGTGCACGGATTTGAACCGTGGGCCCCTGCCTCCCGAAGACAGTGCTCTACCAGGCTGAGCTACACTCCGAAAACCAGCGTGGCGGTGTATAGCGGTGCCCCGGCCTGGCCGCAAGCGGCATTTGCCGCCGCCGCGGCCCTTGCGGCGCCCCGCGCGGCTGACTAATGTCCGCGCGCGTTGGGGCGTCGCCAAGTGGTAAGGCAGCGGTTTTTGGTACCGCCATACGCAGGTTCGAATCCTGCCGCCCCAGCCAGCCCCCGCGCGGCGCCCGGCGCGTGGCTGGCGCGGTCCGGTCGGCCGTCACGGCTCCGGCGCGAACGGCGCGCGCCGTCGCCACCGTCGCCCAAGCCACCGACGCAGGGAGACTCGGCGCTTGATTCCGTGCGAGGCCCGGCGCCACAGTGCCGCCTGCGGCATGCGCGGCGCGACCTCGCGGCCGCGAGCGGAGCGTCGATCTTGCGCCCGCCGTGCCGGCCGCGCCCGGCGCGGCCGATGGCGCAAAGACACCAGGGAAGGCGCAGACCCCAGCATGCCGGATGATCCCGCCCGCGACCGCGACACCGCCCCTCGGGCGGCCACGACCGCACCGCCCGGCGGCGCGCCCGGCGCCACGACCGCAGCGCCCGGCGGCGCGGGTGGCGGCGACGCACCCGGCGCCACGACCGCAGCGCCCGCCCCGGCCCGCGCGGGACCCTATCGGCGCATCGGCATCGCGGGCGCCGGCGGCTGGGGCACGGCGCTTGCGGTCATCGCCGCCCGGGCGGGGCGCGAGGTCACGCTGTGGGGCCGCGACGCCGCCGCCATTTCGGCGATGCGCCAGTGCCGCGAGAACGC
>JAVVFE010000205.1:0-6045 GCA_032251175.1 Thermohalobaculum sp. | reverse complement strand
CCCGTCGAGCCCGGCGGTGAGGTTCAGTTCATCCACGCCGATCTCGCGGCCGGTGCGGGCATCGCTGAAGCGCAGCGTGCCGTCGACGATCTCGGCGGCGGGCAGCGCGATGGCCGGCAGCGCCCGCGGCCCGCCGGCCCCCGCCGCAGCCGGGACGCCCGCCGCGGTGGCACCCTTCAGTGTCCAGTTGGCTCGGCCGTCCGCCGCGATCTCGAGCGCGATCACCGGCTCGATCAGGCGCAGCCGGTCCACCCGGATGTCGCCCGACAGCAGCGGCAACAGTTCGACCCCGATCTCGACGCCCGCCGCCGTCAGCATGTCGGGCGCCACGCCCCAGGCGGCATTGCCAAGCCGGATCGGCCCGGTCGCGACCCCCAGCACCGGCCAGACCGACGGCGACAGGCCGCCCTCGATCACCAGGCGCCGTCCGGTGGCCTTCTCGACCTGCTGCGCGACGATCGCCGCCACCTGCTCGCGCGGCAGGAACACCACCAGCGCAACCACGGCCCCCGCCGCGACGGCAAGGGCCGCGATGACCGCGATCAGAAGGCGCACGAGGCGTCGCATGGCAACCTCACCCGGTTTGGCGCGGACGTCCGCGAACCGGACGATGATGCACGCAATCCTGCCGGCCCGTCACCATGAGAACGCGCCCCGCGCCCCGCAGTTCCGCTCGCGCCCTCCCTCCCCGGGAGCCGTCGCGGCACCGCACCGGAGCCCGTAAAACCGCCGGCCAGTGATGGCTTTCCCGCGAAGTTCGGGCATGCTATTCTCCCATACAGTGTGTATCCTCGCCGTGGGATCAAACTGCTCGTGGCGTCGGACGTCGTTGTGTGGAGGGGTGACGTGAGAAATATCACAATTTTGGCCGTGGCCGCAGTGTTTCTGGGTCTTGCGGGCTGTTCCGGTTCGTCGAGCGACTCCGCGAGCCAGGGATCGGCTTACGACAGCGGGTTCGAATCGCTGCGCCAAAAGGATTACGCAGCCGCCGAGGCGAAATTCGGCGCGCTGATCAGGAACAATCCGGATGACTCGGTCGCCGCGCTGGCACTGGGTGTCGCGCATCACGAGCAGGGCCACTGGGACGAGGCCGAGGCGCAATATCAGAAGGCGCTCGACAAGGGCGGCGAGGTGAGCGTGGCCGAAACGATCCTCGACGGCGAGTCGAAGCCGGCATCGGGCGTCACCATCGCCAAGCTCGCGCGCGAGAACCTCGAAAAGCTCGCCGCCGATCGTCCGAAATGAGTGCGTCAGACCAGGTGTCTCCGAGGAGTGTGACCATGACCCGACTTTCCCTTGCCATCAGCACCGCGCTTGCGCTGGCGCTGTCTCCGCTGGCCGCATCGGCGCAGACCGCTGGCGTGCCGCAGGACAAGGGCGGCATCCCGCCCGAGGTCATCGTGATCGGGGCTGCAGCCCTGATCGGCGGCGGCGTGGCCATTGCGCTGGCAGCCAATGGCGGCGGCGGCAGCGGGAGCAGCACGACCTCGACCACCGGCACGACCACGCCGGCAAAGTAGTCACCTGCGCCGCATCTTTGCGCGGGCCCCGCACCATATCCGGCGCGGGGCCTGTTTCGTTGTCCGACGCACCGCACATTGGGGGCCATCGCCCGACCTGCCGGCAGCAGCATGCCGGTCTGCCCCGCCCCTCCCCGTGCGCGAGGCAGGCGCTTCCGGCGATATCCGTGAGATCGCCTGTTGCGGGGCACGCCGTCCGGATTCCCGGCCACCGCGCTCCCCATCCGGCGCAAACGCTCTGGACGCCGCCTTCGCGGCGATTAAATCTCCGCCCCGATCCCACGGGCAGGAGCCGATGACGATGGCGCGACGGCACTGGCAGACCGCAGAGCCCGCCCGGCTGCCCGGCGCGGCAGAACGGCGCTGGCCTGGGGCGCACACATGACCGCGCCCCCCGCCGCGCCCGCCCCGCGCCCGATCCTGCTTGCCGGGCCAACCGCATCGGGCAAGTCGGCGCTGGCGCTGGCGCTGGCCGAGGCGCTGGGCGGCATGGTCATCAATGCCGACAGCCAGCAGGTCTATGCCGGCTGGCGCATCCTGACCGCCCGGCCCGGCGCCGCCGACGAGGCACGCGCGCCGCACCGGCTCTACGGTCACGTTCCGCTCGGCACGCCCTATTCCGCCGGCCACTGGCTGCGCGACCTGCGCCCCGTGCTCGACGAGGCCCGCGCGCTGGGACTGCGCCCGATCGTCACCGGCGGCACCGGGCTCTACTTCCGCGCGCTGACGCAGGGGCTTGCCGCGATCCCGCCGGTGCCCGCCGACCTGCGCGCCGCGGGCGAGGCGCTGCTCGCGCGCCTTGGCCTTGCCGCCTTCGCCGCCGACCTCGCCGCGCGCGACCCGCTCACCGCGGCACGGATCGACCTCGCCAATCCCGCCCGCGTGCTCCGCGCCTGGGAGGTGTTGGAAGCCACCGGCCGCCCGCTCGCCCGCTGGCAGGACGACACGGCGCCACCGCTGCTGCCGCTGTCCACAACCGTGCCCCTCGCCCTGATCCCGCCGCGCGCGGCACTGGCGCACCGCTGCGAAACGCGGCTCGACGCCATGCTGGCCGACGGCGTGCTGGGCGAGGTGCGGGCGGTGATGGCGCTGGGCCTCGCCCCCCGGGCGCCCGGCCTGAAGGCGGTGGGCGCGCCCGAACTGATGGCGCATCTGCGCGGCGAGACCGGCCTCGCCGAAGCCATGGCCGACGCCGGGACGGCGACGCGGCGCTACGCCAAGCGCCAGCTCACCTGGATCCGCGGGCAGATGACTGGCTGGACGGTGATCGAGACGCCGGACCCGGGTCCGGTGCTCGCGCTGATCGCCGCCTCCGACGAAGCCGCCCGCGCCGCCGGCTGAGGCGCGAGCCAGGGGTTTTCTCGGCCACGGCGAGCCTCCCGGCGGGCGGCACGGCAGGCCGTCCAGCAGCCCGCCGCAGCGGGCGGGCTCACTCGTCCGCGTCGCCGAACAGGCCCAGCATGCCGTCAACGACGTCCTGCACCGCCTGGGTGACCGCCTTGTTCGCGGCCTCCTCGAGCAGCCCGAAGCTCACTTCCGGATCCTCCTCGGCCACCACGCTCTCGCGGTAGGAGGCGATCTTGCCGACCCGCGAGGTCGGCGCGGCATTCGCCAGCGCGCGCTCGCTGGCATGGGCCGCGTTCAGCGCGCCCAACTCCGAAGCCGTCGCCCCATGCGCACCGGCGGTATGGTCGGGGTCGTGCCCGTAACCGTGCCCTTTGCCGTGAGCCGCGCCGCCATCCTCGGCCGAGGCCGCGTCGTGCCCGCGGCCACGCCCCTGCCCGGCGTCGCTGTCTGCGCCTGCCGCGCCCGGCCCGCCCTGACCGCCACCGTTGCCGCCTCCATTGCCACCACCGCCACCACCCTTGGCATGGGCGACGAGGGTGCCGTCGATGGTCCCGCCGACCGGTGCGGCGGCGAATGCCAGCCCCAGTGCGACTGTCGCTGCGATCGACGCGATCCGGCGCGTTCCAACCAGTCCTGTCACCCCAGATCCTCCCGACAGATGCGCATCGCCCTGCCACGTACATCCGACAGGCTCGCGGCGAAGCAATCCTGCGTTTCAACGACCATCCGCGAAGTTTCGTTCCGCGACACAGCGGCGTTTCGACAGAAATTTGCGGCACCGGTGCTTGACGCAGCTTTGAAATCGGTTCATTGATCCCACACACCGAAGGGGAAAGCCATGCGGCGGATTCTTGTAGTGTTGGCGCGCGGGGAACGGATGGGTTGAGCCCAGACCGACCACTGCGCGCATCGGGCCCCTCGACGGGGCTTTTTTTATGTCCGAACGTCAGGCACACGGCGTCACGGACCCTGCGAAGGAGAGGATCGATGTCGACCGAGATGACCGGTGCGGAAATCGTCGTTCAGGCGCTCAAGGATCAGGGCGTCGAGGTGGTGTTCGGCTATCCCGGCGGCGCCGTGCTTCCGATCTATGACGAGATCTTCAAGCAGAACGAGATCCGCCACATCCTGGTCCGCCACGAACAGGGCGCAACCCATGCGGCCGAGGGCTATGCCCGCTCGACCGGCCGCCCCGGCGTCGTCCTCGTCACCTCGGGCCCCGGCGCCACCAACGCCGTCACCGGCCTGACCGACGCGCTGATGGATTCCATCCCGCTGGTCGTGCTCACCGGGCAGGTGCCCACCTTCATGATCGGCAACGACGCCTTTCAGGAGGCCGACACCGTCGGCATCACCCGGCCCTGCACCAAGCACAACTGGCTGGTGCGCGACACCGACAACCTGGCCGACACCATCCACCGCGCCTTCCACGTCGCCACCCACGGCCGCCCCGGCCCGGTTCTGGTCGACATCCCCAAGGACGTGCAGTTCGCGACCGGCAGCTATATCCGGCCCGAGCAGGCGCGCACCCACACCTACGCGCCCCGCACCCGGGGCGATCGCGCCGCCATCGAGGCGGCGGTCGAGATGCTGGAGAATGCGACGCGCCCGATCCTCTACACCGGCGGCGGCGTGATCAATTCCGGCCCCCGCGCCTCGGCGCTCCTGCGCGAGCTGGCGGCGGAAACCGGCTTCCCGCTCACCTCGACGCTGATGGGGCTGGGCTGCTACCCGGCGTCGGGGCCGAACTGGGTCGGCATGCTGGGAATGCACGGCACCTACGAGGCCAACATGGCGATGCATGGCTGCGACGCCATGTTCTGCATCGGCGCGCGGTTCGACGACCGCATCACCGGCAAGCTCGACGCCTTCAGCCCCGGCTCGCGCAAGGTGCACATCGACATCGACCCCTCGTCGATCAACAAGAACGTCCGGGTCGACGTGCCCATCGTCGGCGACATCGCCGAGGTGCTGGCCGAGATGCTGGAGGTCTGGCGCGCGCGCGGCGCGCGCAAGCACGACGTCAGCGCCTGGTGGACGCAGATCGACGCCTGGCGCGCGATCAAGTGCCTGACCTACAAGCCCTCGAAGACCTCCATCAAGCCGCAATACGCGCTCGAGCGGCTCGAGGCGCTGACCAAGGGCTACGACCGCTACATCTGCACCGAGGTCGGCCAGCACCAGATGTGGGCCGCCCAGTTCCTGACCTTCGACGAGCCGAACCGCTGGATGACCTCCGGCGGCCTCGGCACCATGGGCTACGGCCACCCCGCCTCGATCGGCGTGCAGATCGCCCACCCCGGGGCGCTGGTCATCAACGTTGCGGGCGAGGCGTCGTGGCTGATGAACATGCAGGAGATGGGCACCGCCGTGCAGTATCGCCTGCCGGTCAAGCAGTTCATCATGAACAACGAGCGCCTCGGCATGGTGCGCCAGTGGCAGGAACTGCTGCATGGCGAGCGGTATTCGCACAGCTGGTCCGAGGCACTGCCCGATTTCGTCAAGCTCGCCGAAGCCTTCGGGGCCAAGGGCATCAAGTGCGACGACCCGGCCGATCTCGACGACGCGATCCTCGAGATGCTGGCCTATGACGGCCCGGTGATCTTCGACTGCCTGGTCGAGAAGCACGAGAACTGCTTCCCGATGATCCCCTCGGGCAAGGCGCATAACGAGATGCTGCTGGGCGATGCCTCGACCGACGGCGCGATCGGGGCGGGTGGCGCGGTCCTGGTCTGACGCCGGCAACGCGTGCCCGGCGGTCCGCCGCCGGGCAAAGGCCCCGCCGGTTCCTTCGCGAAAGATGCAGGACGTGGACACGAGCACCCCATCCGCCACAGCCCCGGCCGACGCAGCGGCGACGCCGATGCGCCCGGCCGCCTTCGTCTGCTTCAGCTATGGCATGACCAAATGCGGCTCGACGCTGGCGTTCGAGATGGCGCGCACCATCCTCGAGCAGGCGGGCTGCCCGCAGCCCAGGCTCGACGGCTCGGTCGTTGCCGACTGGTCGAACATCAATTTCGCCGAAGACCTGTCGCCCGCCCGGGTGACGGCGCTTGGGCAGGCGGTCGCGGCGGTGGGCCACCCCATCGTCGTCAAGCTGCATGGCACCTGCACCCCGGCCGCGCGCACGCTGGTCCGCGACGGCCTGGCGCGGGCGCACGCGGTCTACCGCGACCCG
>JAVVFE010000204.1:3727-6056 GCA_032251175.1 Thermohalobaculum sp. | reverse complement strand
TGGTCACGGGCGATCACGCCGGCACCGCGGCGGCGATCGGCCGCCAGATCGGCCTCAGGAACCCCGGCAACGTGCTGACCGGCACGGATCTCGATCAGATGGAGGATGCCGAGCTCGCCGCCGCCGTGCTCGACACCGACATCTTCGCCCGCACCAGTCCCGAGCACAAGCTGCGCCTGGTGATGGCGCTGCAGTCGCACGGCATGACGGTCGCGATGACCGGCGACGGCGTGAACGACGCGCCTGCGCTGAAGCGCGCCGATGCCGGCATCGCGATGGGGCTGAAGGGCAGCGAGGCCGCCAAGGAGGCATCCGAACTGGTGCTGGTGGACGACAATTTCGCCTCGATCGCGGCCGCCGTGCGCGAGGGGCGCACCGTCTACGACAACATCAAGAAGGTCATCAGCTGGACCCTGCCGACCAATGCCGGCGAGGCGATGACCATCATCGTGGCGCTGTTCCTGGGCATGACGCTGCCGATCACGCCGATCCAGATCCTGTGGGTCAACCTGATCACCGCGGTCACGCTGGGGCTGGCGCTGGCCTTCGAGCCGACCGAGGAGAACACCATGCGCCGCCCGCCGCGCCCGCGCGCCGAGCCGCTGCTGACCGGGGCGCTGGCCTGGCACATCGTGCTGGTGTCGGTGCTGTTTCTCGGCGGGGTGTTCGGGATGTATGCCTATGCAGTGGACCGCGGCTATTCGATCGAACTCGCCCGCACGATCGCGATGAACACGCTGGTGGTGATGGAGATCTTCCACTTGTTCTTCATCCGCAACATCTACGGCACGTCGCTGACCTGGAAGGCGGTGCGTGGCACGCCGGTGGTCTGGGCCACCGTCGCCGCGGTCACGGTTGCGCAGGTCGCGATCACCTACCTGCCGCCGCTGCAACGGATCTTCGCGACCGAGGCGGTGGCGCTGTGGGACGGCGTGCTGATCGTTGGTACGGGTGTCCTTCTGTTCGCGATCATCGAGGTCGAGAAGCAGCTGCGCCTCAGCACGTCCCGCGACGTCCCCGGCCGTCCGTGACGGACATGCGCCGCGCCGGCGCGGAGGTCACGCCGGGCCGTTTCCGCCCTCAGGCCCTGCCGAATCGCGCCTTCAGCGCCGCCGCGACCGGGGGCGAGACGAAGCTCGACACATCGCCGCCCATCCGCGCGATCTCCTTGACCAGCTTCGAGGCGATCGCCTGATGGCTCGCATCGGCCATCAGGAAGACCATCTCGATCTCGTCGTCCAGCGCCCGGTTCATGCCGACCATCTGGAATTCGTATTCGAAATCCGACACTGCCCGCAGGCCGCGGATGATGATCCCGGCGCCGACCTCGCGGGCGAAGTGCATCAGCAGGTTCTCGAACGGCCGCACCTCGATCACCGTGCCGGTCTCGCGCGCGACCGGCGCGCACTCCGATTCCAGCATCGCGACGCGGCTGTCGAGGTCGAACAGCGGGGCCTTGTCGCGGTTGATCGCGACGCCGATCACCAGCCGGTCCACCAGCTTCGCCGCCCGCCGGACGATATCGACATGGCCGAGCGTAACCGGGTCGAACGTCCCGGGATAAAGACCTGTGCGCAAGCGAACCCTCCCCCCCTTGGCGTGGGAGCCTCACGCAACAGTGCCGTGCCGCGGAAATCAAGCCGAAATGCTGACGGCGGCGCGGTTTTCCGGCGGCGGGATCAGCCGCCCAGCATCCCGGCCATGGCCTGGTTCTCGGCCTCGACCTCGTCGATCCGCGCCTTGACCACGTCGCCGATCGACAGGATCCCGGTCATCCGGCCGCCCTCGACCACCGGCATGTGGCGGAACCGCCCGGCGGTCATGCGCTCGAGCACCGAGGTCGCGGAATCGCCGGGCGCGCAGGTCTCGACCTTCGCCGTCATCACCGCGCTGACCGGCAGCGCGAGCGCCTTCGCGCCGTCCTCGCCGATGCGCCGGACGATGTCGCGCTCGGACAGGATGCCGGCGATGGCGCCGTCCCTGCCGCTCACCACCAGGGCGCCGAATCGCCGGGCGGCCAGGCGCGAGGCGGCTTCGGCCAGCGTGACATGGGCCGGGATCGTCTCGACGCTCGACGATCCTTTGCTCTTGAGGATCTGGATGACGTTCATGTCGGCTCTCCCGGAAAGAACTCTCACATCAGCGTGAGACCGTGGCCCGGTGCTGTCAACGTCCGCGCGCAGCCGGGCGTTCCCTGACGCGCGACCGGACAGCCGCATCGCGCGCATCGCGGCATCGCGCGCATCACGGTCGCGCGCGCGACCGGGATGGAACGTCGCGCGCGCGACCGGGATGGAACCCGGCGGCGTTCTGCGGCATTATCCCTTCA
>JAVVFE010000204.1:0-3627 GCA_032251175.1 Thermohalobaculum sp. | reverse complement strand
GTCGCGCGCGCGACCGGGATGGAACCCGGCGGCGTTCTGCGGCATTATCCCTTCATCCTGATCGTGGAGAGCGAAATGCTGCGTCGAACCCCCGTGTGCCTTGCCGTTGCCCTCAGCCTCGCCGCCGCGGCCGTGCCCGCGACGGTGCTGGCCCAACCCGCCCATTGCCCGCCGGGGCACGCCAAGAAGGGCTGGTGTTCTCCCGGGCCGAAATATGTGTTCCGCCGGGGCGACCGCATCCCGCGCGACGCCTATGTGGTGATCGAGGATTACGGCCGCTACGGCTACGGTAGCCCGCCCTCGGGCCATGGCTATGTCCGGGTCGATGGCGAGATCTTCCTGATCGCGCTGGCGACCGGCCTGATCGTCGAGGCGCTGCGCTGAGCACACGGTCGTGAGCGATGTTGCGACGGAGCGCGCTCGGCCCTGCGTTAGTCTGACCATCGAGACGGGTGAGGACCGGGCGCCGCAGGGGCGGCGCAGGCGCTCCCGGAAATGGATGCAAGGAGTGATTGCCATGAGCGTTTCACGCGCGTTTGCCGCCGTATCTCTGGCGCTTGCCGGGGCGCTGTTCCTGCTTCCCTCCGGCGCGACCGCCGCCGGCCGCGATGCCGTTGCCGGGGTGAGCGCCGACATTGCGGTTCCCGCGCATGCGGGCCAGGCCGCGCTGCACGCCAAGGACGGCCGTGGCGACCGGCGCGCAGACCGGCGCGACGACCGCCAGGATTCCCGGCACGACCGGCGCGACGACCGCCAGGACTACCGGCACGACCGGCGTGACGACCGCGCCGACCGCCGCCAAGACCGGCGCGAGTATCGCGCCGACCGCCGCGACGGGCGCCACGCAGATCGCGAGGGCTATCGCGACGGCGGCCGCGATTACCGCTACCGCAACCGCTGGGGCTATCGCCCGGGCTACCACGTCCCGCGCGAGCGTTATGTCGTGATCCACGACTACGGCTATCACGGCTACCGCCGCCCGCCCTATGGGCACGGCTATGTCCGGATCGACGGCGACGTGTTCCTGGTGGCACTCGCAACCGGGCTCATCATCAGCGCGATCGCGTATTGATCGCTCTGAATATCGTTTTAAATCAATGAGATAAGCAGCGTTTCACGCGTGAAAGCCTCCCGCGCCCGCGCGTGAAACGCCCCTACTCGGCTGCCATCCGGCCGGCGCGCACCAGCATCGGGCGCAGGTAGTGGCCGGTGTGGCTGCCCGCGACCTCGGCGACATCCTCGGGCGTGCCGGCGGCCACGATCCGCCCGCCGCCGTCGCCGCCCTCGGGGCCCAGATCGACGATCCAGTCGGCGGTCTTGATGACATCCAGGTTGTGCTCGATCACCACCACCGTGTTGCCCTGATCGACCAGCTCCTGCAGCACCTCGAGCAGCTTCTTCACGTCCTCGAAATGCAGCCCCGTGGTCGGCTCGTCCAGGATATACAGCGTCCGCCCGGTCGCCCGGCGGCTCAGCTCCTTCGACAACTTCACCCGCTGCGCCTCGCCGCCCGACAGCGTCGTCGCCTGCTGGCCGATCTTGACATAGCCGAGGCCCACGCGCTGGAGGGTTTCCAGCTTCTCGCGGATCGAGGGGATCGGGTCGAAGAAGCCCACCCCGTCCTCGACCGTCATGTCCAGCACCTCGGCGATCGACTTGCCGCGATACTTGATCTCCAGCGTCTCGCGGTTGTAGCGCGCGCCATGGCAGGTGTCGCAGGTGACATAGACATCGGGCAGGAAGTGCATCTCGATCTTGATGACGCCGTCGCCCTGGCAGGCCTCGCAGCGCCCGCCCTTGACGTTGAAGCTGAACCGCCCCGGCGCGTAGCCGCGCGCCTTCGATTCCGGCAGCCCCGCGAACCAGTCGCGGATCGGCGTGAAGCAGCCGGTATAGGTCGCGGGGTTCGAGCGCGGCGTGCGCCCGATCGGCGACTGGTCGATGTCGATCACCTTGTCGAGATACTCGAGCCCGCGCACCGTCCGGCAGGGCGCCGGCACCAGCCGCGCGCCGTTCAGCCGGTTGGCGGCGTGCTTGTAGAGCGTCTCGACCGTCAGCGTCGACTTGCCCCCGCCCGACACCCCGGTGATGCAGGTCAGCGTGCCCAGCGGGATCTCGGCGGTCACGTCATGCAGGTTGTTGGCGGTCGCGCCCTCGACCACCAGCGTCTTGCCGTTGCCGCGCCTGCGCGTCGCCGGGATCGGGATCTCGCGCCGGCCCGAGAGATAATCTCCCGTCACCGAGGCCGGATGCGCCGCGATCTGGTCCGGCGTGCCATGGGCGATGATCTCGCCGCCATGCACGCCCGCGCCCGGGCCGATGTCGATGACATGGTCGGCCTCGCGGATCGCCTCCTCGTCGTGCTCGACCACGATCACCGTGTTGCCCTGATCGCGCAGTCCCTTGAGCGAGGCAAGCAAGCGCCCATTGTCGCGCTGGTGCAGCCCGATCGAGGGCTCGTCGAGCACATAGAGCACGCCCGTCAGCCCCGAGCCGATCTGGGAGGCCAGCCGGATGCGTTGGCTCTCGCCGCCCGACAGCGTGCCCGAGCCGCGGCTCAGCGTCAGGTAATCGAGCCCGACATCGACCAGGAACCCCAGCCGCTCGCGGATTTCCTTGAGGATGGCGGTCGCGATCTTGTTCTTCTGAGGGCTCAGGCTTGCGGGCACGGTCAGCACCCAGTCGCGCGCCTCGCGGATCGACATCTCGGTGACCTGGCCGATGTGCAGCCCGCCGATCTTCACCGCCAGCGCCTGCTCGCGGAGGCGATGCCCGCCGCAGGTGGCGCAGGGGCGCGAGCCCTGGAACCGCTCGAACTCCTCGCGCACCCAGGCGCTGTCGGTCTCGCGGTAGCGGCGCTCCATGTTCGGGATCACGCCCTCGAACGGCCGCGCGATCTGGTAGATGCGCCCGCCGTCGTCGTAGCGGAACTTGATCTTCTCGCCGCCCGAGCCGTGCAGCATCACCGCGCGCGCGAAATCCGGCAGGTCGCGCCAGGGCATGATCGGGCTGAACTCGTAATGCGCGGCGATGCCTTCGATGGTCTGGCGGAAATAGGGGGTCTTGGATTTCGACCAGGGTGCAAGCGCGCCATCCATCAGGCTCGCGGTATCGTCTGGCACCACCAGGCGCTCGTCGAAGAACAGCTCCTGCCCCAGCCCGTCGCAATCGGGGCAGGCGCCGAACGGGGCGTTGAAGGAAAACAGCCGCGGCTCGATCTCGGCGATGGTGAAGCCCGAGACCGGGCAGGCGAACTTCTCGGAAAAGACGTGCCGCTCGGGCGCGGGCCCGGTGCCGTCCTCGGCCGGCGCGGGCGCGGTCTCGATGATCGCGATGCCGTCGGCGAGCTTCAGCGCGGTGGTGAAGCTGTCGGCGAGCCGCGTCTCGAGCCCCTCGCGCACCACGATGCGGTCGACCACCACGTCGATGTTGTGGCGGAACTTCTTGTCGAGGTCCGGCGCGTCCTCGATTTCGTAGAAGGTGCCGTTGACCTTGACGCGCTGGAAGCCCTGCTTGCGCAGGTCGGCGAATTCCTTGCGGTATTCGCCCTTGCGGTCGCGCACCACCGGGGCGAGCAGGTAGGCGCGCGTGCCTTCGGGCATCGCCATCACCCGGTCGACCATGTCC
>JAVVFE010000203.1:1579-6060 GCA_032251175.1 Thermohalobaculum sp. | reverse complement strand
GGTCAGACGATGGGCTGCGACACCCGGCAGGAAGCCACCGGGACAAGGGCGCAGTCTGTGACCTGTCGGTAAGCGCATGGCCTGGGCAACTGGCCGCCGTCCGTTGTCTCTCCAACAACGCATTATCTGGTCCGGCCCACTAGGAGCAGCATGAACTGGCGGACATGGCGAAAGGGCGCACGCGGGCGGAGCGAGCGGGCGCGGCATGCGGCGCGCGGCGCGTTCCTGACGCCGATCGCCAAGGCGTTCGGCACCGACACCGGGATCGAGGTGGCAAGCCTCGGCGTGCAGGTCCATGGCGGGATGGGGTATATCGAGGAGACGGGTGCGGCCCAGTTCAGCCGCGACGTGCGGGTGACGGCGATCTACGAGGGGACGAACGGGATCCAGGCGATGGACCTGGTGGGCCGCAAGCTGTCGATGGATGGCGGCGCGGCGGCACGGGGGCTGCTGGCCGAGATCGCGGCCACCGTGGACGCGGCGCGCGCGGGCGGGCTGGGCGGCGTGGCCGCGGCGCTGGGCGCGGCGCATGCGGCGGCCGGGCGGGCGACCGAGTGGATGCTGGCGCAGGGCGAGATGACCGAGCGCCACGCGGGCGCCGCCGATTACCTGCGGATGTGGGCGCTGGTGCTGGGCGGGCATTACCTTGCCCGCGGGGCGCTGGTGGCGGGCGAGGCCGAGCGGGCGGCGCTGGCGCGGTTCGCCGCCGGGCGGATGCTGCCCGAGGTCGTGGCGCTTTCGGCGGCGGCGATGGCGGGGGCGGGCGATCTTTACGCCATCCCGGCCGGGCGGCTGGGCGGGTGAGCGCGGGCACGACCACGGCGCGCGCGGCGGGCATCCGGCATCCCTGGGCCGAGCCCCCGGCCCCTGGCGCGGTGGTCGAGGTGGCCGAGGGCGTCCTGTGGGCGCGCCTGCCGCTGCCGATGGCGCTGGATCACATGAACCTCTACGCGCTGGACGAGGGCGATGGCTGGACGCTGATCGACACCGGGCTCGACTGGGCGCGGGGGCGCGCGGCGCTGGCGGCGCTGCGGGCGGGGCCCTTGGGCGGGCGGCCGATCGGGCGGGTGATCCTGACGCATCACCACCCGGACCATATCGGGCTGGCGGGGCTGCTGACGGCCGAGGGGGCCGAGGTCGTCGCCACGCGGGTGGCGTGGCTGACGGGGCGGATGCTGATCCTCGACCGGCAGGAGCGCCCGACGCCCGAGCAGGTCGCGTTCCGCCGGCGGGCGGGGGTGACGGGCGCGGCGCTGGCGGCCTACGCCGCAGAGCGGCCGTTCAACTTCGCCGATTGCGTGGCGCCGCTGCCGCTGGGGTTCCGGGCGATCGGCGAGGGCGCCACGATCCGCGCGGGCGGGCGCGACTGGCGGGTGCGGCTGGGCGAGGGGCACGCGCCCGCGCATGCGACGCTGTGGTCGGCGGACGGGATCGTGCTGGCGGGCGACCAGATCCTGCCCGGCATCTCGCCCAATATCGGCGTCTATCCGACCGAGCCCGAAGCCGACCCACTGGCGGGGTGGCTTGACACCTGCCGGCGCTTCCTGCCCGCGGCCGAGGCGGGCGACCCGCTGGTGCTGCCCGGCCATGGCCTGCCGTTCCGCGGCGCGGCGTTCCGGCTGGGGCAGTTGATCGAGAACCACGAGCGCGCGCTGGGCCGCATCCTCGACGCGCTGGGCGGCGCGCCTTGCACGGCGGTCGAGTTGTTCCCCGCGCTTTACCGGCGCGAGATCGGGGCGCGCGAGGTCGGCCTGGCGCTGGTCGAGGCGGTGGCCCACCTCAACCACCTGCATCGGGCGGGACGGGTGCGCCGCGCAGCCGATGCCGAGGGCGCCTGGCGCTATCGTCCCGCATAGGTCCGAACCACGCGCGGGGGGCGCGCGAGGTCGCGCTTGACGATGGCGATTTCGACACGGGTCCGAAGCACGCGCGGGGGCGCGCGCTTCAGGGTGGCGCGGGCTGTGATCCTGTTCGTCAGGCCCGAAGCGCGCGCAATCGAGGCATCGGGCAGGCGGGCAAGAGCGCACGCACGAACGTGACAGCGAAAAAACGCAAGAGCGGCGCAGGGGAAAGCGGGAAAGTGAGCGCACGAGCGCGAGCGAGCCGCGTAGACGCGGGGCGCGCACCAAGCTAGGTTTCCGCCGTGCGGCAATCGCGCCCGGCGCCGGGAATTGCGCTCCCGTCGCGGGTGCGTATAGTGCGCCGCTTATTGGAATGCCACAGAGGGGTCGCAACGATGGCCAGCCACAAGCACGGCACGATGGATGTGAGCGCGCAGGAACGCACCTTCGCGGGCTTTCTGAAGGTCTGCGCCGGGGTCTTCACGGTCTCGGCCGCCATCCTGATCTTCCTCGGCTTCGTCGGCACCTGAGCCGGGCCGCGCCCTGCCCACCGGGATGCGCTGGCCGGGCTCGCCACGGATGACCCGGCGCCGGCGTCCCGGCCGGTCAGCCCCAAGGGAGCCCGCCCGCATGTCCCGCAGGCCAGCAGAGGTCGAGAGATGACGACTGGGGCAGACGCGGCCGAGACGCCCGCATCCGCAGGTCGGCGAGCGCGAGGGCCGCGGGCCGGGTGGCTGCGACACGACGGGGACGCGGCGCGCGCGTCCCAAAGACGGGACGACCGCGTTTCTGGCCAGGAAGCGCCGCGGAACGGGAAGGCGGGGCATCCGCTCCGACATCACTTCGGCAGGCAACAGGCTTGAGCCGGCGCAGGCTGCGTCGAGAGGAGGGAACATGAAGATCGGTGCACCGACCGAGGTGTTCGACGGCGAGGCGCGCGTGGCGCTGACCCCCGACAGCGCCGCACGCCTGCAGAAGCTGGGATATGAGTGCCTGGTGCAGTCAGGCGCCGGGGCCAAGGCCTCGATTTCCGACGCGGCCTACGAGGCGGCCGGGGTCAAGGTGGTCAAGACCGCCGCGCAGTTGTGGAAGCAGGCCGACGTGATCGTCAAGGTCCGCGCCCCCAGCCTCGACGAGGTCAAGGCGGCGCCCGAGGGCAAGACGCTGATCTCGTTCATCTGGCCGGCGCAGGAGGCCGATCTTCTGGCCGCGCTGAACGCCAAGAAGATGACCGTCCTTGCGATGGACATGGTGCCCCGCATCAGCCGCGCGCAGAAGATGGACGCGCTCTCATCCATGGCCAACATCGCCGGCTATCGCGCGGTGATCGAGGCCGGCAGCAATTTCGGCCGCTTCTTCACCGGGCAGGTGACGGCGGCGGGCAAGGTGCCCCCGGCCAAGGTGCTGGTGGTGGGCGCGGGTGTCGCGGGGTTGGCCGCGATCGGCACCTCGGTGGCGCTGGGCGCGATCACCCTCGCCTTCGACGTGCGCCCCGAGGTCGCCGAGCAGATCGAATCGATGGGCGCCGAGTTCGTCTATCTCGACTTCGAGGAGGCGCAGGACGGCGCTGCCACCGGCGGCTATGCCGCGCCCTCGAGCCCGGAATTCCGCGAGAAGCAGCTCGCGAAGTTCCGCGAGCTTGCGCCCGAGATCGACATCGTCATCACCACCGCCCTGATCCCCGGCCGGCCGGCGCCGAAGCTGTGGCTCGAGGACATGGTGGCGGCGATGAAGCCCGGCTCGGTGGTGGTGGACCTTGCCGCCGAGCGCGGCGGCAACTGCGACCTGACGGTGCCGAACGAGAAGATCGTGAGCCCCAACGGCGTGACCATCGTCGGCTATACCGACTTCCCCAGCCGGATGGCGACGCAGGCCTCGACCCTCTACGCCACCAACATCCGCCACATGATGGACGATCTCACGCCGAACAAGGACGGCGTGCCCTTCGTCAACATGGAGGACGACGTGATCCGCGGCACGCTGGTCTGCCACGACGGCGCGATCACCTTCCCGCCGCCGCCGCCCAAGATCAAGGCGATCGCGGCGCAGCCGAAGAAGAAGGAAGCCGAGGAGACCGCCGAGCAGAAGGCGGCGCGTCAGGCGGCCGAGCTGAAGAAGTCGCTGGACCGCACCGGGCAGTTGCTGGCGGGGGGCGGCCTGTTGCTGCTGCTGGTCGGCACCGTCGCGCCGGCGAGCTTCATGCAGCATTTCATCGTCTTCGTGCTGTCGGTGTTCGTCGGCTTCCACGTGATCTGGGGGGTCGCGCATTCGCTGCACACGCCGCTGATGGCGATCACGAACGCGATTTCCTCGATCATCATCGTCGGCGCGCTGTTGCAGGTCGGGTCCTCGGACGGGACGGTCATGGCCTTGGCGGCGTTCTCGATCCTGATCGCGGCGGTGAACATCTTCGGCGGCTTCCTGGTGACGCGCCGGATGCTCGCCATGTTCCAGAAGAGCTGAGGGGGACGCACGCAAATGAGCATCGGTCTGGTGACGGCCGCCTATGTGCTGGCGGCCATCCTTTTCATCCTCGCCCTCGGCGGCCTCTCGAATCAGGAGAAGGCGAAGCGGGCGATCTGGTACGGCATCGTCGGCATGGCGCTGGCGGTGGGCGCGACGGTGGGCACGCCGGGCGCG
>JAVVFE010000203.1:0-1569 GCA_032251175.1 Thermohalobaculum sp. | reverse complement strand
GGCCGGCCCGCTGATCCTGGCGATGATCGTGGTCGGCGGCGCGGGCGGCTGGTATGTCGCCAAGAAGGTCCAGATGACCCAGATGCCCGAGCTGGTGGCGGGCTTCCACAGCCTGGTGGGCCTGGCCGCCGTGCTGATCGGCTTCAACGCCGATGGCGAGATGGTGCGCGCCATGGCTGCGGTCGAGGCCGGCACGACCGAGGCGCTGGCGGGCTTTGCCGCGACCATCGCCAAGAAGTCGGGCGTCGAGCTGAGCATCCTGAAGGTCGAGCTGCTGCTGGGCATCATCATCGGCGCGATCACCTTCACCGGCTCGATCGTGGCCTATGGCAAGCTGGCGGGGAAGATCACCTCGGCGGCGCTGACGCTGCCCTATCGGCATCAGCTGAACCTCGCGGGCGTGGCGCTGTGCGTGATCCTCGGCGGGCGCTACATGCAGACTGGCGATGTCGTGTCGCTGATCCTGGTGGCGCTGATCGCCGGCGCGATCGGCTGGCACCTGATCATGGCCATCGGCGGCGCGGACATGCCGGTGGTGGTGTCGATGCTCAACTCCTATTCGGGGTGGGCGGCAGCAGCCATCGGCTTCACGCTGGGCAACGACCTGCTGATCGTGGTCGGCGCGCTGGTGGGCGCATCGGGTGCGATCCTGAGCTACATCATGTGCAAGGGCATGAACCGCAGTTTCGTCAGCGTCATCCTGGGCGGCTGGGGCGGCGAGCAGCAGGCGTCGGCGGCAATCGAGGGCGACATGATCGCGATCGACGCCGATGGTGTCGCGAGCGCCCTGAACGACGCCGACAGCGTCGTCATCGTGCCGGGCTACGGCATGGCGGTGGCGCAGGCGCAGCAATCGGTGTCGGAACTGACCCGCAAGCTGAGGGCGGCGGGCAAGACCGTGCGCTTTGCCATCCACCCGGTGGCGGGGCGGCTGCCCGGCCACATGAACGTGCTGCTGGCCGAGGCCAAGGTGCCCTACGACATCGTGCTGGAGATGGAGGAGATCAATGACGATTTCCCCAAGACCGACGTGGTGATCGTGATCGGTGCGAACGACATCGTGAACCCGGCGGCGCAGGACGACCCCGGCAGCCCGATCGCCGGCATGCCGGTGCTGGAGGTCTGGAAGGCGCGGCAGGTGTTCATCTGCAAGCGCGGCAAGGGCACCGGCTATTCGGGCATCGAGAACCCGCTGTTCTTCAAGGAGAACAGCCGGATGTTCTATGGCGACGCCAAGGTCTCGATGGACGCGCTGCTGCCGCAGATCGGCTGACGGGCGGCCTCGGGATCCTGCGTCGGGCCACGGTCACAGGCCCCCGGTGAAAGCTGGGGGCCTTTCTTGTGGCATCACTCGGGCATCGGCAGCGCGGTGACCCCGCGCGGCCCGAGCAGGCCGCGGCTTTCGCCCTCGAGCACGAGGCACGACAGCCGCCCGCCGAACACCGCGCCGGTGTCGATGCCGATGCGGTTGGGGCGGACCACCACCTCCGCGCCGGGCGTGTGGCCGTGGACCACCACCGCGCCGTGGTCCTCGCGCGAGGACAGGAAGGGCTCGCGGATCCAGAGCAG
>JAVVFE010000202.1:0-6110 GCA_032251175.1 Thermohalobaculum sp. | reverse complement strand
CGCGAGCGCGTCGGCCGTGCCCGCGGCGGTGCGGACATGCATCACCGCCCCCGTCGCGCTGCCGGGCAGCAGATCGGCCAGCCCGGCGCCGCAGTCGGCCCGGTCCAGCGTGACCAGAAGATCGGTGCCGAGGAAGTCGAGATCGTTCGCGCGGCAGAATTCGGCGCCGCCGATCCGCCCCTCGGGCCGGAAGCGGGCGGCGTCGAGCCGCCCCCAGATCACCTCGGCCTCGCCCGGCGCAGGGCGGTTGACATAGGCGAGCCGCGTGCCCGCGGCGTCGAGCGCGATGCCGTGCGGATGCGTGCCGCCCGGCACCCCGCCGAGCGGTTCGGCGCGCACTGCGCCTGCCCCCGTGAGATCGGCGGTCCGGGCGAGGAACAGCCCGCTGCGTGCCGCGTCATGGCCCAGCCGGTCGTCGGCCGACAGCACCGCCCGGCCGTCGGCGGTGAGCGCGAAGTCCTCGATGCCGGCCAGCGCGCCGATCCCCGGCACCTCGACCGCGACGCGGCGGCAGTCGGCCGGGCCGAAGCGGGCCGGCAGGCGCGCGGGCGGGACCGACAGCCACAGCACGGTGACGAACACCGCCAGCAGCGGCAGGCTCAGCGCCAGCGCGACCCGGCTCACGCCGCCTGCTCCGGCCGGCCATAGCCCCAGCGCGCGAACCATGGCCCGAGTGCGGCCTCGACCTTCTCGACCGTCGCATCATCCGCTCGGAAGCTGTTCTTGGCGTATCCCTCGATCCCCGCGAGATAGCCGCGCGCGCGGGGCTCAATCTGCCCGAAGCCGGGCAGCTTCAGCGTGCCGTAGATGTCCGCGAGCGCGCCCATCGGGTCGGCATCGAGCCGGGCATAGGGCAGCTCGATGAAGTCGGGCGCCGTCCAGCCCTCGGTCTCGGTTACGAAGGCGCGCATCATCCGGTCGTAGACCCGCAGGATGGTGGCGTCGATGTCGAGGCCCGCGGGGATGTCCTGCAACGCCATCACGCCCAGCAACTGCTTGTAGAAATTCCGCATCGACAGGAACACTTCATGCGGGTTCCTGTGAATGTGGATGAACTTCGCGCCGGGGAACAGGCGGCGCAGCATGGCGGGGCGGGCAGTGTAGACCGGGTTCTTGATCAAGAGCGGCTTGCCCTGGTCGAGCGCGAGCTTGCGCATGAACCAGGTGAACCGCCCGGCCCAGGCGTCGATCTCGGCCCGCGTGCAGCCGTCGAAGAACAGCCCGCGATCGATCAGCCGGTCGAAGGCGCGGGGGAAGTAGATGCCGTGGTAGAACGACAGCGGCGACATGTTGGCGATCGCGATCTCGTCTTCCTGCGGGCTGGTCGGCGTCACCGGGATATTGTCGATGTAGCGCGTCGGCGGCAGCTGGCGCTCGAGGATCGGGCGCAGCAGGCGGGCGAGCCCGAACATGTCGTGCGGCAGGCCGACCGCGACCGGGGGCACATAGCCCCAGCCCTCGAGGCTCATCAGGTTGTAGAGATGCGTCGTCCCCGACCGCCAGTGGCCCAGGATGAACACCGGCGGCGCCATGTCCTCGACCCGCGGCAGGCGGGATGCGATCAGCGCGCGCTCCAGCAGCGTCGCGGGCAGGCGGCCGAGCGCCGCGCCCCAGATCGCCGCCGCCGTGCCCCAGCGGTCCGGGCGTCCGCCATCGGCAAAGACGCGGCCGAGCGTTGCGATGTCTGCGCCGCAGAGGGGATGGGCCATGCGCGTCCTCGACCGGATTGACTGGCGCGGACCCTAGCCGCGCGAGGGCCGCGGCGCAACGTGCCGGCCCGCGCGGCCCGGCGGCATCAGGCGGGTGGTGCGGCGCGCGCCTCGGCCAGCGCCGCGGGCAGGGCGGCGGCGAACAGCGCAAGGTCATGTGCCCGCCCGCAGCTCACGCGGATGGTGCGGTCCAGCGACGCGATCCCCGGCATCCGCACGAACACGTCGCGCGCGATCAGGCCGCGCAGCACGGCGCGCGCAAAGGCGCCATCATGCCCGCAATCGACCGCGACGAAATTGGTGGCCGAGGGCAGGGGCCGGAGCCCGTTTTCCGCCGCGATGCGGGCGATCTCGATCCGGCTCGCCTCAACTTCGGCCACCACGCGGGCCAGGTGGTCGCGGTCGCCAAGGGCTGCGAGCGCGCCCGCCTGCGCGACGCGGCCGATGCCGAAATGGTTGCGGATCCGCTCATAGGCGTTGATCACGCGGGGGTCGGACACGGCATAGCCCACCCGCAGCCCGGCCAGCCCGTGGGCCTTCGAGAAAGTGCGGAAGCGGATCACCCGGGGGTCGCTGACGTCGAAGGCGGGCGCGGTGCCGCCGGGCGCGAATTCCACATACGCCTCGTCGAGGCACAGGATGCAGCCCGCGGGCAGGGCCGCGACCAGCCGCTCGACGGTGCGCGCGTCGTGCCACGACCCCATCGGGTTGTCGGGGTTGGCGAGATAGACCAGCCGGGCGCCATGCGCGCGCGCGGCCTCGGCCAGCGCCTCGGGGTCCTCGGCATCGGCGCGGTAGGGGACGGTGACCAGCCGCGCGCCGAAGCCCGCGACATGGTAGTTGAAGGTCGGATAGGCGCCCGCCGAGGTCACCACCACGTCGCCCGGATTGACGAACAGCCGCACGGTGAGGCCAAGCAGCCCGTCGATCCCCTCGCCGATCACGATGCTGTCCGCGCCCACGCCCAACGCGGCCGCCAGCGCCGCGCGCAGCTCGTGCGTGGTGGGGTCGCCATACATCCAGGCATCGTGCGCTGCCTTCGCAATCGCCGCGACCGCGCGGGGCGAGGGGCCGAACACGCTCTCGTTCGCGCCGATCCGCGCGGCAAAGGGGCGGCCGCGGTCGCGCTCCTGCTGCTCGGGGCCGACGAAGGGCACCGTCGCGGGCAGACCCTCGACGATGCGGGACAGGGCGGGGCGGGACAGGGCGGGCATGGGGCGCGTCGTCTTGTTCATGGCGGCTGATCTAGCGGGGCTGTGGGGCCGGCGGCAAGGGGCGGCGGCGGCGCAGGCCGCGGGCCTCAGTCGCCCTTAGCCGTCGTCGGGTCGATGATCTTGCCGATCAGCGTGATCTTCGTGGCCGGGAAGCCGCTGATCTCGGCGTGCTTGCGGATGGTGTCTTCGCTGTCGGCGAGATAGACGCAGAAGGTCTTGTCGGCGGCGACGAAGCTCTCGACCCACTGAACCTTGGGGGCGAGCTGGGCCAGCGCCTCGTTCGACTTGGCGGCGGCCCCCTTGAGTTCGGCTCGCTCGAGGCTGCCGACCTGCGGGATGTCGCGCTCGATGATGTAACGGTTCATGGTCATGTCGCTCTCCGCATCTGGTATCGGACTCCCGGCTCTCCGGTCCGCGGGTGCCGAGTGTGCGGCATGCGACCCGGAAAGGCCAGCATGCTGCCGCGCGCGGGGCACGCCTTCGGGGCAGTTTGCTCAGGGCGCCGGCGTCACGCGGTAGAGCGCGCCGTCGCCCTCGCTGAGGAACCACAGCGCCCCGTCCGGCCCCTCGCGCACGTCGCGGATGCGGGCGAAGGCGCCGCGGAACAGCCCCTCCTCGGCCACGATCCGGTCGCCCTCGCGGTCGAGGCGCGAGACGTAGTCGTCCTTGAGCGACCCCACGAAGATGTCGCCCGCCCAGCCCGGGAACCCGCGCCCCGACAGGATCGCCATGCCCGACGGCGCGATCGAGGGGTCCCAGTAGGTCACCGGCTGCTCCATCCCGGCCTTGTGCGTGCCCTCGCCGATCTTCGTGCCCGAATAGGCCCGGCCGTAGGAGATCACCGGCCAGCCATAGTTCCTGCCCGGCTCGGGGCGGTTGATCTCGTCGCCGCCGCGTGCGCCATGGGCGACGGTCCACAGCCGTCCGTCCGCGTCCAGCGCCGCGCCTTGCGGGTTGCGGTGGCCGATCGACCACAGCCCCGGCGCCGCCGCGGGCCCGAAATCGGGGTTGCCGGCAGGGATCGCGCCGTCGCGGTCGATGCGGATGACCTTGCCCATATGGGTCGTCACGTCCTGCGCCAGATCGGCCTGCCCGCGCTCGCCGAAGGTCACGAAGATCGTGCCGTCGTCGTTCTCGACCACGCGGCTGCCAAAATGGCGCCCGCCCGAAACCGTGGGCGTCATGCGGAAGATCACCCGCAGCCCTTCGAGCGCGCCGGCATCCGCCGCCAGCCGCGCCACCGCCACCGCGGTGCGGGCGCCGCCCTCGGTCGGCTCGGCATAAGTGAGAAAGATCTCGCGCGTCGCCGCAAAATCGCGCGCCGCCACCACGTCCATCAGCCCGCCCTGACCCGAGGCGTAGACCGCTGGCACACCCGCCACCTCGCGCCGCTGCCATGCGTCGTCGAGATGCAGCAGCCGCCCGTCGCGCTCGGTGATCAGCAAGCCCCCGCCCGGCAGGAAGGCCACCGCCCAGGGGGTGTCGAGCCCGCCCGCTATCCGCGTGACCTCGACCCGGCCCGCCGAGGTGTCGAAGGTCTGGGCTGCGGCCGGCAATGCCAGCAGCAACGAGAGTGCAAGCGCGCGGATCATCGGGTGTCCCTTCTTCAGCCTGTCAGGCTGAGATAGGGAAGGGCCGGCCACACGGCCACCCGGCCGCGGCGATCAGCCCCTGATCGCCCGCGCGGCGTCCATCGCGAAATAGCTCAGCACGCCCGCACAGCCCGCCCGCTTGAAGGCCATCAGGCTTTCCAGCATGCCGACCCGCGGGTCGAGCCAGCCGTTCAGCATCGCGCCCTTCAGCATCGCGTATTCGCCCGACACCTGATAGGCGAAGGTCGGCACCTTGAACTCGGCCGCCACCCGCTGGCAGATGTCGAGATAGGGCATCCCCGGCTTGACCATCACCATGTCGGCGCCCTCGGCCAGGTCGATGGCGACCTCGCGCAGCGCCTCCTCGGTGTTGGCGGGGTCCATCTGGTAGGTCTTCTTGTCGCCCTTCAGCGCCCCGCCCGAGCCCACCGCGTCGCGGAACGGGCCGTAGAACGCCGAGGCATACTTGGCGGCATAGGTCATGATCGTGACGTTCTGGAACTCGTGCTCCTCGAGCGCCCGGCGCATCACGCCCACGCGCCCGTCCATCATGTCCGAGGGGCCCAGGATGTCGGCCCCCGCCTCGGCCTGCGCCAGCGTCTGGCGTTCCAGCGCCAGCAGCGTCTCGTCGTTGACGATCTCGCCGCCGCGCACGATGCCGTCATGGCCGTCCGAGTTGTAGGGATCGAGCGCGACGTCCAGCATCACGCCCAGCCCCGGCACCGCGTGCTTGACCGCGCGGGTGGCGCGGCAGACCAGGTTGTCCGGGTTCCAGGCTTCCTCGGCCCCGGGGGTCTTTCGCGCCGGATCGGTGTAGGGGAAGATCGCGATGGCGGGGATGCCGAGGTCGCGCGCCTCCGCCGCCCTCGCCACCAGCCGGTCGATGGTGAGGCGCTCGACCCCGGGCATCGAGGCGATCGGCTCGGCCCGGTCCTCGCCCTCGATCACGAAGCAGGGCCAGATGAAATCGGTCGGGCTCAGCACGTTCTCCGCCACCATCGCCCGGATCCAGGGCGCCTGACGCAGCCGCCGCGGCCGGGCGGCGGGAAAGGGGGCGGGTTGCAGCATGGCGGGCGTTTCTCCTATGTGTTTCCCCGCAAACTGGCATGGGGCCCGAAGCGGCGGCAAGAGGCATGAGCGTGAGCGACATCCTGTTCGAGCGGCGCGGCAGCCTTGGCCTCGTCACCCTCAACCGCCCGCAGGCGTTGAACGCGCTGACCCACGCCATGGCGCTGATGCTGGAACGCCAGCTTGGCGCGTGGCGCGACGATGCCGCCATCGCGGCGGTGGCGATCCGCGGCGCGGGCGACAAGGCGTTCTGCGCGGGCGGCGATATCCGCGCGCTCTATGACGCGGGCCGGCCGGGGGGCGCGCGGGGCCGGGCGAATTTCGGCTTCTATGCCGACGAATACCGGCTGAATGCCGCGATCAAGACCTATCCCAAGCCCTATGTCGCGCTGATGGACGGTATCGTCATGGGCGGCGGTGTCGGGGTTTCCATCCACGGCGCCCGGCGGGTGGCGGGCGAGCGCACGCTGTTCGCGATGCCCGAAACCGGGATCGGGCTGTTCCCGGACGTGGGGGGCACATGGTTC
>JAVVFE010000201.1:0-6141 GCA_032251175.1 Thermohalobaculum sp. | reverse complement strand
CGGGGCGTCGGGGTCGGGCAGCACCCAGACATCCTTGCCGAAGCCCAGCGCCGGCGGCGGGCAGCCCGGGGCGACGGTCGCCGCCACGCCGGCGGGGGCCACGCTCCAGCCCTCGGCGGTCCGGCTTGCGAAGGCGCGCATCATCCACTCGCGCGGCGCCAGCCCGCCCTGCACCCAGACCGGCGTGGTCGCGAGCGGCGGCGTCGCCACCGCGGCGAACCGCTCGCCGCGCCGCTCCAGATCGCGTGCAAAGCGGTCGAGCACGTCCGCCGACACCGGCGCCGCCGGATTGCCGCCCAGCGCCGGCGGCTGGTCGGGGCTCGCGCCGCCGGTCAGCGGCTCGATCCGCCAGAACGGCAGCTCGTCCAGCACCTGCTCACGCGCCTGCGGGTCGCCCAGCCACAGGCAGGGCGCGTCGGCGATCAGCAGCGGCTCGCCCAGCAGGCGCTCGCACAGCACATGCGCATAGGGCGCCAGCGCCCGCCAGGCCATCACCGCGGTGCCGATCGCATTGCCCATCACCAGCCCGCCGGCGCGCGCGGCCACCGTCAGCGCCGGCGCCCCCACGGCCGCGCTGGCCGGGCGGTGCAGCGCGTCGACCAGCCGGTCGGGCACGCCGCGCAGCAGGACATCGACCTTCTTCAGCCCGTCCAGGGTCTTCACGAACACCGCGCCCTCGCGCACGGTCAGGTCGGCGGCCTCGACCAGCGTGGCGTTCAGATAGCGCGCCAGATAGGCGTGGCTGAAAAAGCGCGGGTCGCGCTCGCCGCCCGTCAGCAGCGCCAGCCGCCCCTCCCAGCCGGTCAGGCTGTCCAGCAGGTCCTGGAACCGCGCGAGGTGGCTGGCGATCCGGCGCACGCCCAGGTCGACGAAGGGCTCGGCCAGCGCCTGGCTGGTGGCGATGCGATTGGCGATCAGCCAGCCGTCGCCCAGCGGCGCGTCCAGCCGGTCGGCCAGCACCATCCACCGCCCGTCGGCGCCGCGCGCGATGTCGGCCTCGTAGACCACGGCATGGCGGGCGGGCGGCGTGTCCCAGCCGGCGGCGTGGGCCGCGAAGGCATCGCTGCCGAACACCAGGCCGGGCGGGATGATGCCCTCGCGCAGCGCCACGCGCGGCCCGTAGATGTCGGCGATCGCCGCCTCGGCCAGCCGCGCGCGCTGCGCCAGCCCCGCCTCCAGCGCCGCCCAGTCGGCGGGCGACACCAGCACCGGCATCGGGTCGGCGCCGTCGCCCGCCGCCGGCGCGCGCGAGGTGAAGGCGATGCCCGATTCGTCACGCAGCCGCGCCAGTTCGCGCGCCGCCGCCTCGACCCCGCGGGGGCCAGCATCGGCGATCCAGCGGACCAGCGGCGCCCAATGCGCCCGGGGCCGGCCGTCGGGGCCAAAGGCTTCGTCGTGCCGGCCGGTCGCGGGCGCATAGCGCAGCCGCGGCGCGGCGGCCCCGCCCGTCTGTCCGCCCTGCCGCTGACCTGCGCGTGCGCCCTCGGCCATCCTGCCCTCACCCCCCGGGGGCCCGTCCCCGGCGCACTCTCTCAGCCCTGACGCCGCAGGTCCAGTGTCAGCGGGAATTCCGCCGACAGGCGCGGCGGCGCCGGCTGGAATTGTCCCGTCCGGTGGCCGAAGGGCACGAACCGCGCCATCCGCCGCCCCTCGGCTTCCAGATCGTTCACCGGCTGCTCCTCGGAGTTGCGCCCGCCGGGATGCGCGACATGGTAGACGCAACCGCCCAGCGACCGCCCCGACCAGCTATCCCACAGGTCAAAGGTCAAGGGCGCGTGAACGTCGATGGTGGGATGCAGGCACTGCGCCGGCCGCCAGGCGCGGAAGCGGATGCCCGCCAGCCGCTCGTCGGCCCGGTCGGTCGCCGTCAGGGGCACGTCGATGCCGTTGCACAGCACCTTGTAGCGCCCCGCAAGGTCGCCCGTGACCCGCAGTTGCACCCGCTCGAGCGAGCTGTCGACATAGCGCGCCGTGCCCCCGATCGCCCCGGTCTCGCCCAGCACATGCCATGGCTCCAGCGCCGCGCGCAGCTCCAGCCCCACGCCGCGGTGGCGCACGTCGCCCAGCAGCGGAAAGCGGAACTCGACCTGCGCCTTGAACCATTCCGGGTCGAAATGCAGCCCCAGCCCGCCCGACAGGTCGGCCAGCACGTCGAGAAAGTCCTGCCAGACGTAATGCGGCAGCATGAAGCGGTCGTGCAGCGCCGTGCCCCAGCGCACCGGGGGCAGGGTGTAGGGCGTGCGCCAGAACCACGCGATCAGCGCGCGCAGCACCAGCGCCTGCGCCATCGCCATGCGCGGATGCGGCGGCATCTCGAAGGCGCGGAACTCGACCAGCCCCAGCCGCCCGGTCGGCCCGTCGGGCGAGTAGAGCTTGTCGATGCAGATCTCGGCGCGGTGGGTGTTGCCGGTCAGGTCGGTCATCAGGTCGCGGAAGATGCGGTCCACCAGCCATGGCGGCGGCGCGCCCTCGGGCCCCGGCACCTGCGCCAGCGCGATTTCCAGCTCGTAGAGCACGTCCTGGCGCGCCTCGTCGATCCGCGGCGCCTGGCTGGTCGGCCCGATGAACACGCCCGAGAACAGGTAGCTCAGCGCCGGGTGCCGCTGCCAGTAGCGGATCAGGCTGGCGAGCAGGTCGGGCCGGCGCAGGAACGGGCTGTCGGCGGGCGCGGCGCCCCCCACCACGATGTGGTTGCCCCCGCCCGACCCCACCATCCGCCCGTCATGCAGGAACTTCACGGTGTCGAGCCCGACATGGCGCGCCGCGTCATACAGCGTGTCGGTGATCGCGCACTGCTCCTCCCAGCTTGCCGCCGGCTGGACGTTGACCTCGATCACGCCGGGGTCGGGGGTCGCCTTGATGACGTTGAGCCGCGGGTCCCAGGGCGGCGCATAGCCGTCCAGATGCACCGGCTGGCCGATCGCGGCGGCGGCCTCCTCGACCGCGGCGATCAGGTCGATATAGGCCTCGGCGTTCGGCACCGGCGGCAGGAAGACGCACAGCTTGCCGTCGCGCGGCTCGATGGTGACGGCGGTGCGCACATGCTCGGTATGGATCGCGCGCGAGGGGTCGTAGGGCCCCGCCGGCGCGCCCGGCGCCCCCTCGGGCACAAAGGCCCCGGCAGGGCCCGGTTGGTCCCAGTAGCGCGCGCCCTCGCCCGGCCGCTCGGCGGGCGCGGCACCGAACGCGGCATCGGGCCCCGCATCGGGCGCGGCCGCCTCGCCCCGCTCCTGCCGCAGGATCGAGGTCACCGGCAGGTCGGGCCGCGCCGCGAACGGGTCGCGCTGGAACAGGAAGGGATAGTCCCCCACGCTCAGGAATGGCAGCGAGGTCAGCGGCAGCCGGTAGCCGGCCGAACTGTCGCCCGGCGCCAGATACAGCCGCCCGCGCCGGGTCTTCCACTTTTCGGTCACCCAGCGATACTGCCGCCGCCGCCCACCCGCTGCCGCCTGGCTCATCGCAAGCTGGCAGGGGATCACCATGCAGGCCGGCTTGCCCAGGCCCCGCTCGAAGGCCTGCGCCATCTGCCGCCGCTCCAGCGGGTCGTCGAGCCGGTTGTTGGCGGGGTCGAGGTTCACCGGCAGGCGGTGCTCCTGCAACACATAGGTGATCGGATCCTCCCAGGCCGGCTCGGCGGTCTCGGGCGGCAGGTCCAGCGCCTCGGCCAGCGCGCCGGCCAGCCGCGTCGCATCCGCCACCGTCGCGCCCTGCGTGCGCTCGGGCGCGATCAGGTCGGGGTCGCGCCACAGCGCCACCCCGTCGCGCCGCCAGTAGAGCCCGAAGGCCCAGCGCGGCAACTGCTCGCCCGGATACCACTTGCCCTGGCCGTAATGCAGCACGCCGCCGGGCGCGAAGGCGGTGCGCAGCCGCCGGATCAGCCGGTCGGCATGGTCGCGCTTGGTCGGGCCCACCGCGCCGGTGTTCCACTCGTCGGCGTCGCGGTCATGGGCCGAGACGAAGGTGGGCTCGCCCCCCATGGTCAGGCGCACATCGCCCGCCGCCAGCATCGCGTCCACCGCCTGCCCGGCCGCGTCGATCCGGCCCCAGTGCTCGTCGGTGAAGGGGAAGGTCACGCGCGGCTCCTCGCGCACGCGGCGAACTTCCATCTGGTGGTCGAAGGCGACCTCGCATGGCTCCAGCATCCCGGCGATCGGCGCGGCCGACTTGGGCGAGGGGGTGGCCGCGAGCGGGATATGCCCCTCGCCCGCGAACAATCCGCTGGTGGGGTCCAGCCCGATCCACCCCGCCCCCGGCGCATAGACCTCGCACCAGGCATGCAGGTCGGTGAAATCGGCGGCCGGCCCGCTGGGCCCGTCGATCGCCTTCACGTCGGGCGTGAGCTGGATCAGGTAGCCCGACACGAACCGCGCGGCCAACCCCATGCGGCGCATCAGGTGCACCATCAGCCAGCCCGAATCGCGGCACGACCCGGTGCCCTTGACCAGCGTCTCCTCGGGCGTCTGGACGCCCGGCTCCATCCGGATGGTGTAGCCCACCGCCTGCTGCACGCGCTGGTTCACGTCCACCAGGAAATCGACCGTCTGCTGGCGCGTGCGCGGGATCGAGGCCAGCAGCTTCTCGAACAGCGGCCCCTGCGGCGCGGTTTCCAGGTAAGGCGCAAGGTCCTTGCCCACCTCGTCCTCATAGGCGAAGGGGTAGTGGAAGGCGCTGTCCTCGAGAAAGAAGTCGAACGGGTTGACCGCCGCCATGTCGGCCACCAGGTCCACCACCACCTCGAAATGGTCGATCTTGTCGGGGAACACCACGCGGGCGAGGTAGTTGCCGAACGGGTCCTGCTGCCAGTTGATGAAATGCGGCTCGGGGCTGACGGTCTGGCTGAACGCCAGGATCTTGGTGCGCGAATGCGGCGCCGGGCGCAGGCGGATGACCTGCGGCCCCACCGTGATGCGCCGGTCGTAGCGATAGGTGGTGCGGTGCGTGATCGCTGCGTTGATGCTCATGCCCGGCCCCTTGATGCTGCAACGCAATAACTAAGCGCCGGGCATGCACCGGGTGTCAATCGCGCGTCGCCGCCCCGGCCGCCTTGATGGCGCGGGTGTTTCGCGCTTAAGTCAAGGCCCGCGCCGCATTGTTGCGCCCCGCCAGCCCGGATCACGATGCTCCGCTTCCTGCACACGTCCGACCTGCACCTCGGCAAGCGGTTCGGCCAGATGCCCGAGGACCTGCGCGGCCGGCTGACCGAGGCCCGCCACGGCGCGCTCGCGCGCCTCGCCGCGGCGGCGCGGGCGGCGGAGGCGGAGGCCGTGCTGGTGGCGGGCGACATCTTCGACACCGGCACACCCGCGCCCGCCACGCTGCGCCAGGCGCTGGCGCAGATGGCGGCCGACCCCGCGCTGTCGTGGGTGCTGCTGCCCGGCAACCACGATTCGCTCGCCGCCGACGAGCTGTGGGCCGAGGCCGCGCGCCGCTGCCCGCCGAATGTGACGCTGGCGCTGTCGCCCGAACCGCTGGCGATCCTGCCGGGCGCCGTGATCCTGCCCGCGCCCGCCACGACGCGGCGGCCGGGGCGCGACCTCACCGCCTGGATGGACGCGGCCCCAACCCCCGCGGGCGCGCTCAGGATCGGCCTCGCGCACGGCGCGGTGCAAAGCTTCGGCGAGGACGGCGCGGCTGACGTGATCGCCCCCGACCGGGCGACGCGGGCGGGGCTCGACTATCTCGCGCTCGGCGACTGGCACGGCCAGGTCCGGATCGACGCGCGGACCTGGTATTCCGGCACGCCCGAGCCCGACCGCTTCAAGCACCAGGCCCCGGGCCGCGCGCTTCTGGTCGCGCTCGCGGGCCCGGGTGCTGCGCCGCAGGTCACCCCGGTCGAGACCGGCGCCTTCGCGTGGGAGACGCGCCGCCTCGACCTGCTGCCGGGCGAGGATGCGGCGGCACGGCTGGGTGCCGCACTGCCGGCGCCCGCGGCGCGGCGCCAGACCCTGCTGCGGCTCGAGCTTCAGGGCCGCGCGCGGCTGGCCGGGCGCACCGCGCTCGCCGCCGCGATTGCCGAGGCGGCGCCCGATTTCCCGCTGTTCGAGGTCCGCGACAGCGCCCTCGCGATCGAGCCCGAAGCCGCCGATCTCGACGCCATCGACCGCGCCGGCGCGCTGCGCCACGCGGCCGAGACGCTGCTGG
>JAVVFE010000200.1:0-6145 GCA_032251175.1 Thermohalobaculum sp. | reverse complement strand
GGCTGCGCTTCGAGGTGACGGGCTTCTCGACGGTGGTCTGCCAGATCTCGACGGCCACCTGATGCGGGGCGGGCAGCACCGGGCGCTCCTGCGCCATGGTGGCGGGGATCAACTCGGCGAGCGTGAGCGCGCGCCCTGCCCGCGCCGCCTGATCGTATTCCCAGGGCGCGTTGAGCCCCACCGCGCCGAGATACCACAGCGCAAGGATGATCGTGACGACCGCGCCGACGGGGGCCGCGTGGTGCAGGATGCGGCTCACCGGGCGCGCCCCTCATACATCATAGCTGTGCCCCGCCCGCAGCCCCTCGCGCACGCGGTGGGCGATGGCGAGGAACTCGGGCGTCTCGCGGATTTCGAGCGGGCGCTCGCGCGGCAGGGTCGACTCGATGATGTCCGTCACGCGCCCCGGGCGCGGGCTCATAACGACGATCCGGGTGGACAGATAGACCGCCTCGGGGATCGAGTGGGTGACGAAGCACACGGTCTTGCGGGTCTTGGCCCAGAGGCGCAGCACCTCCTCGTTCAGACGGTCGCGCACGATCTCGTCGAGCGCGCCGAAGGGCTCGTCCATCAGCAGGATGTCGGCGTCGAAGGCGAGCGCCCGGGCGATCGAGGCGCGCTGCTGCATGCCGCCCGAAAGCTGCCAGGGGAATTTCTTCTCGAAGCCCGACAGCTCGACCAGATCGAGCACGCGCGCCACCCGCTCGGCCTGCTCCGACTTCGAGAAGCCCATGATCTCGAGCGGCAGGCGCACATTCGCGCCGATGGTCCGCCACGGGTAGAGCCCGGCGGCCTGAAAGACATAGCCATAGGCGCGCTTCAGCCGCGCCTCGCGGGGGGTGACGCCGTTGACGGTGATCGACCCTTCGGTCGGCTGTTCGAGGTCGGCTACCACCCGCAGGAAGGTGGTCTTGCCGCAGCCCGAGGGACCGATGAACGACACGAAATCGCCCTTGCCGATGGTCAGGTCCACCTCGGTCAGGGCATGGACGGGCCCGTCCGCGGTCACGAAGGTGAGACCGAGTCCCCTCGCCGCGATCACCGGGGTTGAGGTTGTCGGAACACCGACCATATCGAGTCTCGGAGCCGCTGCGGTCATGTGGGAGAGCACCCATGTCTGATGTGACGAAGCCCGACTGCCGCGTCATCCGCCCCGATACCAGCTATGCCGGCCGGCAGGGCCTGACCTACCGCGCCGGGATCTCTGCGGAAAGCGCGGGATCGGCGGGGCTGTGCATGCATCTGCTGACCATGCCGCCGGGCGCTCGCGCCAGGGCGCATCTGCACGCGGCGCACGAGACCGCGATCTACATGCTGTCGGGCGAGACCGAGATGTATTACGGCGACGACCTCGCCCGGCACATCGTGCTGCGCGAGGGCGAGATGCTCTACATCCCCGCGGGCGTGCCGCACCTGCCGATGAACCGCACCGACCGGCCCGCGACCGCGGTGATCGCGCGCACCGACCCCAACGAGCAGGAGAGCGTGGTGCTGCTGCCCGATCTCGACCGGCTGGTGCCCTGAGCGGCCCACTCACACCCCCGACGGGATGTTGAGCGGGTCGCGCTCGATCTTGCGCGGGGAATTCAGCTCCTTCCACTTCGACAGCGCCCGGTTCGCCGAGTGGAACGGCGGGCGGGGCACGAAGCGGCCGCGCCCGGGCTGCGGCTGGCTGTTCTGGCCCCAGGCAAAGATCACGTCGCCGCGGCTGAGCGTGTAGCGCGGCTGGGCGGTGACCTTGCGGCCCTCGAAGACGTTGTAGTCGAGCACGGATTTCTGCGTGCTGGCCGAGATGGTCTTGCGGATCGATGGGTCCCAGACCACCACGTCGGCATCCGCCCCCGGCACCAGCGCGCCCTTCCTGGGGTAGATGTTCAGGATCTTGGCGATGTTGGTCGAGGTCGCGGCGACGAATTCCTCGGGCGTCAGGCGGCCGGTGTCGACCCCTTCGGTCCAGAGCACGCCGAGGCGTTCCTCCAAGCCCCCGGTGCCGTTCGGGATCATGGTGAAGTTATCGCGCCCCATGTGCTTCTGCGCAGTGGTGAAGGCCGCGTGGTCGGTCGCGACCACCTGCAGCGAGCCCGCGGCGAGGCCGGCCCAGAGGCTCGTCTGATGCTCGCGCCCGCGGAACGGGGGCGACATGACGCGCCGCGCCGCGTGCTCCCAGTCCTTGTTGAAATACTCGCTCTCGTCGAGCGTCAGGAACTGGATCAGCGGCTCGCCATAGACCCGCATGCCCTTCTGGCGGGCGCGTCGGATCGCCTCGTGCGCCTGCTCGCAACTGACATGGACGATGTAGAGCGGCGTGCCGGCGGCGTCCGCGATCATGATGGCGCGGTTGGCGGCCTCGCCCTCGACCTCGGGCGGGCGGGAATAGGCGTGGCCCTCGGGGCCGGTGATGCCCATCGCGAGGTATTTCTTCTGCAACTCGGCCACGATGTCGCCGTTCTCGGCATGGACCATCGGCAGGGCGCCAAGCTCGCGGCAGCGCTGGAAGGACGCATACATCTCATCGTCCTCGACCATCAGCGCGCCCTTGTAGGCCATGAAGTGCTTGAACGAGTTCACGCCCATGTCGACCACCTGGGCCATCTCCTCCCAGATCCGCTGGTTCCAGCCGGTGATGGCCATGTGGAAGCCGATGTCCGAGCAGATCTGCGGGCGCGACTTGCGGTGCCAGTCGTTGACGGCGTTCACCAGGCTGCCGTCCTCGCCCGGCAGGACGAAATCGACCAGCATGGTGGTGCCGCCCGCGGCCGCGGCCCAGGTGCCGGACTCGAAGGTCTCGGCCGCGGTGGTGCCCATGAAGGGCATTTCCAGATGGGTGTGCGGGTCGATGCCGCCGGGGATGACATAGGCGCCCTCGGCGTCGATGGTCTCGTCGCCCTTGAGGCCCTCGCCGATCTCGCGGATCGTCTCGCCCTCGATCAGGACGTCGGCCTTGTACTGACGGTCGGCGGTGACGACGGTGCCACCCTTGATGACTTTGGTCATGGAGTGTCTCCCTGTTCAGCGGCGGCGCGCTTGCACGCGTGAA
The DNA here is from genome assembly GCA_032251175.1 of Thermohalobaculum sp. Classification (GTDB taxonomy): domain Bacteria; phylum Pseudomonadota; class Alphaproteobacteria; order Rhodobacterales; family Rhodobacteraceae; genus Thermohalobaculum. The sequence continues at coordinate 3,108 of JAVVFE010000200.1, read as the reverse complement.
ATCATGTTTAAGCCGTTGATTTCACTAATGCTCGAGTGTGGTGTTAACCGAATGGCAACCTGCGGCCCGCACGCCTGCCGCAACCGGGGGACCCGGATGCACCCGGTCGCGCTCTCGCGGCAGGCGAGGGCGCGAGGACTGCCACGGGTCCCGGGCTCGACCCGGGGCCTCCCTGACACGCTCAATACGGTATCTCGATCGCCAGGTCGCACCAATCCGGGTTGACCGAGGCGATCAGCACGTCCTTCCAGGCGCGGTGCCACCGCTTGATGCGGCGCTCGCGGATCAGGGACTGTTCCAGCGTCTCGTGGGTCTCGAACCAGACCAGCTTGTGGATGCGATACTTCGCCGTATGTGCCTCGACCGCACCGGCGCGGTGCTGTTCGAGCCTGCGCCGCAGGTCGCGCGCCGAGCCGACATAGAGCGCGTTGTGCGAGCGCGAGGCAAGGATGTAGGTGAAGCATGGCATCCAAGTCCTCCGGCATCCGAGTGATACACGTCCGCGCAACGGTGGTGACAGGTCCCGGGCTCGACCCGGGACCTCCCTGTTCAGGGCGCGACGCGCAGCCAAGGAGGCCCCGGATCAAGTCCGGGGCCCAAGTCGAACGGTGCGCGCGCGCGGCACGCGGCGGGAGGTGGGGCGGGGCATCCGCCGACCGCGCGACGCTGGCGGCGGGACGGGCGGCACCGGATGCCATGGGTCCCGGGCTCGCCCCGGGACTTCCTGTCCCGGAGCCTGAGGCGCGGCCAAGGAGGCCCCGGGTCAAGCCCGGGGCCCGGCCTGCGGGGTGCGCGAGGGCGGGGCGGGGGTGTCGGTCAGGCGGGGCATCTGCGGGCTCCACGGCGCCCGCGACGGGACTGGCGGCATCGCGCGCCACGGGTCCCGGGCACGACCCGGGACCTCCTGTTTCAGCGCTCGCAGCCGCGCGAAGGAGGCCCCGGGTCAAGCCCGGGGCCCGGCCAGACATGGTCGCCCCGTCCTTCACTCCACGGTCTCCGATCTCTCGCCCTCGATCAGGACATCGGCCTTGTACTGCCGGTCGGCGGTGACGACGGTGCCACCCTTGATGACTTCGGTCATGTTAACCTCCGTTTTGAAGTGGCGATTTCACGCCACCAACCTGAGCAGCCCATCGACAGCAATGCACGCCAATCCCAACACGTAAACAAATATTGCAAAGTTATAAACTCGGTTATTTAATTTCATTGCATCATTGTTTCTACGCTCACAGTCATCATTTTGCTTGCCGAACTCTGCAATGACTGAGTCAAACGAGTATGACTCATCAAGGTACTTAGAGAAATCGTTGAACTTTGGGTGAGCCGCGATGACCCCGGTTCCTCGAGCGGCAACCACCGAAAAAGCCGCCGAAAGGACAAACGCGACGACTCCACCTGACCACAACGGCGAGCCAGCGATTGAAGAAGCGCCGCCAATCACCAGAGTGGCAGAAGCCACAGCAACCGCTGCAAAAACGAGTGATCGGTTGTCAGCCGCAAGCATCCGTCGCTCCTGTGACTCCAAACGAGCAACACTTTGGCGATATGCTTCCTCGCGGAGTTTTGCTATATCTTGCGTAGACATTCTTCGTGGAGCTCAAGATGTTCGAATCCAAGCCAGAGAGGTGGTCGGGAGGCCGGCAAGCAGATAAACCTCCTCCCCCGCCACCGCCTCCACCGCGGGACATTGTTGAGAAGACGGGTGAGACGCGCGACAACTAAACTCACTCCACGATCTCCGCCGTCTCGACCACCGCGTGGAACAGCACGTTGGCGCCCTTCTCGGCCCATTCGGGGGTGATTTCTTCCGCTTCGTTGTGGGAAAGCCCGTCCTTGCAGGGGCACATCACCATCGCCGTGGGCGCCACGCGGTTGACCCAGCAGGCGTCGTGGCCCGCGCCCGAGACGAGATCGATGTGGGAGTAGCCCAGCCGTTCGGCCGCGTCGCGGACGGCCGTCACGCAGCCCTCGTCGAAGGCGGGCGGGTCGAACTGGCCGGAGATCGTGCTCTCGAAGCTGCACCCCAGCGCCTCGCAGATGCCGGGGGCCTTTGCCATCAGCTCGGACACCATGGCCTCGAGCGTGGGCAGGACGTGGCTGCGGAAGTCGATGGTGAAGACGACCTTCTCGGGGATGATGTTGCGGCTGTTGGGGTAGACGTCGATATGGCCGATGGCGCCGACCGCGTTGGGCTGGTGCTTCATCGCGATCTCGTGCACCAGTTCGGTGATCTGGGCGAGGCCGCGCCCGGCGTTCCGGCGCATGCGCATGGGGGTCGAGCCGGTGTGGCTGGCCCTGCCGGTCACGGTGCATTCGATCCAGCGCAGGCCCTGACCGTGGGTGACGACGCCGATCTCCTTGCCCTCGGCCTCGAGGATCGGGCCCTGCTCGATGTGCAGCTCGAAGAACGCCTTCATCGAGCGCCCGCCCACGGGTTCGGCGCCGCGGAAGCCGATGCGCTCGAGTTCCGCGCCGAAGGTCTTGCCGGTGGCGTCGGTGCGGGCATAGGCCCAGTCCTGGTCGATCACGCCGGCGAACACGCCCGAGGCCAGCATGGCGGGGGCGAAGCGGGTGCCTTCCTCGTTGGTCCAGTTGGTCACCACGATGGGGTGGCGGGTCTTGATGCCCAGCCGGTTGAGCGTGCGGATCGCCTCGAGCCCGGCCAGCACGCCCAGCACGCCGTCATACTTGCCCCCGGTCGGCTGGGTGTCGAGGTGGCTGCCGACATAGACCGGCAGGGCCGCGGGGTCGGTGCCCTCGCGCCGGGCGAACATGGTGCCCATCTGGTCGACGGCGACGGTGAGCCCCTCGGCCTCGCACCACCGCTGGAACAGGCGCCGGCCTTCGGCGTCGGCGTCGGTCAGGGTCTGGCGGTTGTTGCCGCCGGCGACGCCGGGGCCGATCCTGGCCATCTCCATGATGCTGTCCCACAGGCGCTGGCCGTCGATCCTGAGGTTTTCGCCCGGTGCCGTCATGAGCCCTGTCTCCCCTGTCCGCCCGTTCTTGACCGCTTGGTAAAATCGACGCTATCAATCCATGTCGGGGGGTCAAGCGCGAAGTTGCGCGCGCCCCGGCGGGGGTCGCGCCGCGCGGCCATTTGCCCGGAGC
>JAVVFE010000199.1:0-6187 GCA_032251175.1 Thermohalobaculum sp. | reverse complement strand
TCAGTGGTTCATCCCCTGTGCCCCGTCGATGTAGATCGTCTCGCCCGTCAGGAAGGCGATGTCTTCGGCGAACAGCGCCGCGACCAGCCGCCCCACATCGGCTGGCCGGCCCGGGCCGCCCGCCGGTATGCGATTGCGCATCCAGGCACGGACCTTTTCACGCGCCAGGAAATCCCGGTTGAGGTCGGTCTCGATATAGCCCGGCGCCACGTTCAGCACACGGATGCCGTCGCGGGCCCACTCCACGGCCATGCAGCGCGTCATCGCCGCCACCGCCGCCTTCGAGGCGCAATAGGCCAGGCTGTCGGGGACGCCCAGCTTGTCGAAGAACGAACCGATATTGACGATCATGCCCCCCGACGGGCGCAGCAGCGGATAGACCTCGCGCGCGGCCACCATGACGGCGGTCGCGTTCAGCGCCATGGTGGTGTCGAAATCGGCGGTCGAGAGTGTCGCCGCCGGCCCGGCGATATGCAGCCCGGCATTGTTCACCAGCCCGGCGACCGGACCGGAGGCGGCAATGTCGGCGAAGCTGCGGCGCACCGCGGCCTCGTCGGTCATGTCGCAGGCCAGTTGCCGCCCCGCCGCGCCGGTGCCCGACCGCGACAGCCCCACGACGCGGTGACCGCGGCGCTCCAGTTCCGTGGCGATTGCCAGTCCGATGCCCTTCGAAGCGCCGGTGACGATGATCTGTCCCTCAGCCATCGCGAAACTCCGGCGGGCGCTTTTCCTCGAAGGCCGCCATCCCCTCTTCGGCATCCGCCGTGCGATAGGCCAGCGTCGAGAGATCGGCCTCCATCCGCAGCCCCTCGTGCAGCGGCAGGTCGCCCGCGCGCTGCACCGCCTCGCGCGCGAGTTTCAGCACCGGAAGGCTGAAGCGGGTGAAGCGGCGGGCAAAGTCCTGGCCGGCGGCCAGCAGATCGCCATCGACCAGCGCGGTGACCAGGCCGATGCGCGCCGCCTCGTCGGCGGGCACGTTGCGACCGGTCATGATGATCTCCAGCGCGCGCGCCTCGCCCACCAGCCGCGGCAGGCGCTGCGTGCCGCCATAGCCCGGGATCAGCCCCAGCTTGATCTCGGGCAGGCCGAAGACCGCATGCGGGCCAGCCAGCCGGAAGGTGCAGGCCATGGCCAGTTCCGCACCGCCGCCGAAGGCGTAGCCATTGACCAGCGCGACCGACGCGACCGGCAGCCGGTCCAGCCGGGCGAACACCGCCTGCCCCAGTTCCGCGCCGTGGCGTTGATCCGCCAGCGTGCGGTTGCGCAACTCGCGGATGTCGGCACCGGCGCAGAATGCCTTGTCGCCCGCGCCGGTGATCAGCAGCGCGCGGATGTCGCGCCAGCCTGCCACCGTGTCGAGCGCCTCGGCGATCTGCCCGAGGATATCGAAGGACAGCGCATTCAGCGCCTCGGGCCGGTTGAGCGTCAGCACCGCGCAACCGCCCTCTCTTGTCAGCAGGATCGTCACGGCCGCGGGTCCTTTCTATTGGCGAGGCGCACGGCTTCGGGCACGATCTCTCCGCGCCGCGCCATCTCGGTCAGTTCGCGTTTCAGGATCTTGCCGCTGGCCGTCAGCGGCAATGTGTCGAGCGCCAGGAACCATTCCGGCATGTCGAATTTCGACAGCCCCTCGGCGGCGAGATGGGCCAGCATCTGCTCTCCGGTCAGCCCGCCGATGATCGCCAGACAAGCCTTCTCGCCCAGCCGCTCGTCGGGGATCGGGAAGGCCGCCGCCTTGGTGACGGCCGGATGGGTCAGGGCGCGCGCCTCGATCTGCGAGGGAAAGATGTTGTGGCCGCCGCGGATGATCAGGTCCTTCACCCGGCCCTCGATGCGCAGGTTGCCCTGCGCGTCGAAGCGGCCCAGATCGCCCGACATCAGATAGCCGTGGCGGTTGAATGTGCGCTCGGTCGCCTGCTGGTTGGCGTAATAGCCCAGCATCATCGCCGCGCCGCGCCCGCCGATCTCGCCGATCTCGCCCGGTCCGGCCTCGCGGTCCGGGTCGTCGCGGTCCCAGATGCGCACCTCATAGGCCGGGCCGCCGCGACCGCAGGTCGAGATCCAGACATCGCGGGGATCGTCGGGGTGGGTATACTGATGCGACGAACATTCGGTCATGCCATAGATGTTCTGCGGCGTGATGCCCTGGTCGGCGAAGGCCTTGGCCACCACCTCGGGGATCGGCGAGCCAGCCATGTAGAAGATGCGCACATCGCCGATCCGCGCCAGCCCGCGCGCCCGCTGTTCGGCCAGGATATCCATCGCATGCGTCGGCACGCCCAGCACATAGGTCGCGCCGGTCGAAACCAGCCAGTCGAGCCGGCCCATGCCCTGCGGCGGGTCGTCGGTGACGAGTTCGGCACCGCAGACCAGCCACTGACCGACCCCGACCCAGGCGATGTGATGCGACAGAGGGCTGAGCGTCAGCATCGTTTCGGCATGTGTCAGCCGCCAGTCGCGCACCAGATCGCGGGCGTTGGCAAGCAGCGTGTTGCACGAATGCATGACGCATTTCGGCGTGCCCGTCGTGCCCGAGGTGAAGGCCAGATAGGCGATGCTGTCGGGGTTCGCATGCGGCTTGCGCGCGACCTGGGTGATATGCATGGGGAAGTTGCCGGGCCGATAGACCTTGCGCAGGGCGGGCAGCCCGACCAGCATCGCATCGAAATCGCGTGTCGCCCGGTCCGCGCCCCAGCCCGGTTCGGTGACCAGCGCCTTCGACTGGAGCACGCCAAGCAGATCGACGATCTCGGCACAGGTGTAACTGCGGTGCAGCGACGGGTTGCAGGCGATCCCTTCGCGCGCGCAGGCGAGGAAGGCGATCACCGTCTCGATCCGGTTCGACATCCAGATCGACACGCGGTCGCCGGCGTGGATGCCGCGCTCGAACATGTCATCGGCCATCGCGTCGACGCGCGCCCGCAGCGTGCGCCAGTCCAGCCGGCTGCGCCCGTCCCGCAGCGCCATCGCATCGGGCCGCGCCTCGGCATGGCCCGCCATCAGGGTATAGAACGTATCTTGCGTCCAGAGGCCGGCATCGTGGTAGCCGCGCGCCGTCGCCGGATCGTGCAGGGTCAGGAAGGGTCTCATCCCGCGCCTCACTGGCCGAAGGTGGAAGGGTCCGGGGGCCGCTTCTCGGCAAAGCTGGCCCCGAGTTCACGGGCTTCCTCGGTGCCGAGATACTGGCTCAGCAGCAGATCGTGCGTCACCCTCGACAGGCCACCGACACCGCCGTGCCTGGCGTTGAAGGCCCCTTTCACGGCGGCCAGCGCGAAGGCCCCGCGCTCGGCGATCTCCAGCGCGTAGTCGCGCGTCTTCGCGGCAAGCTGCTCGTCGGGCACGACCCGGTTGATCAGCCCCATGTCCCGGGCTTCCGCCGCGGTGATCCTGGGGTTGGTGTACCAGATATCCTTGGCCCGCTTCTTGCCGACCAGATCCTCCAGATACCAGGTGCCGTAGCCGGCATCGAACGAGCCCATCATCGGCCCCACCTGGCGGAAGATCGCGCTTTCCGCGGCGATGGTGACATCGCAAACCATCTGCAACACGTTGCCGCCCCCGACGGCGTAGCCGTTCACGCTGGCGATGACCGGTTTTTGCAGCTTGTCGATCGCCTCGTACATCTCGAGCGTGGGCAGCACGCCGGCATAGAGGCGGGTCTTTTCCATACCGTCCTTCTGGCCGCCGATGCAGAAGAACCTGTCCCCCGCCCCTGTCACGACGATCACGCGGGTGCGGGTCTCGCGCCGGATGCCTTCGATGCAGTCGCGGATCTCGTGGCACATGGTCTCGGTGAACATGTTGCCGGACTCGGGCCGGTTGAGGGTGATGGTCCCGACCGGACCGTTCTCTTCATAGAGTATCTGGGTAAATGGCATCGCGTTTTCCGTTTCTGTTGAGGACCGGGCAGCCGGTGCCCGCGTCAGTCAGCGTCGCTGGCCCCGATGAGGCGCAGGAACTCTTCGGTGTGTTCGCCCAGCCGCGGCGGGGCGGCGCGCGGCACGCAGGGCCGGTCGTCGACCCGGATGCCAAGCCCGACCTGCGGCAGGGGCGGCTGGCCATCCGCGCCCAGGGCGAAGAACATCCCGCGCTCGCGCAACCCGGCATCGTTCACGACATCGTCCAGCCGGTTGATCGGGCCGGCCGGCACCCGCGCCCCGGCACAGAGCGCCAGCCATTCGGCGCGCGGCCTGCGCGACAGGATGTCCTGAAGCCGGAGAACGATCTCGGCGCGATGCGCGCAGCGCTTGGCATTGGTGGCGAACTCGGGCCGGGCACCGAAGGCGGGGTCGCCCACCGCCTCCCAGAACCGGCCCCAGATCGCATTCGTGCCCAGCGCGAGGTTCATCGGCAGGTCCGCCGTCTCGAACGACTGGTAGACGGCGATCACGCTGTCGGTGCCGCCCGAGCGCCGGGGCACCTCGCCCGACCCGAGATACGAGGAGATCCGGCAGGTCAGGAAGCGCGTCATGCTCTCGACCAGGCTGATGTCGATCTTGCGCCCCTTGCCGGTCCGCATCCGGTCGAACAGCGCCGCCAGGGTCGCCATCGCGGCGTCCTGACCCGCCAGCATGTCCGCCGCGGGCGCGCCCACCTTCTGCGGCGGGCCGTCGCCCGCGCCGGTGATGTCCATGATCCCGGAATAGCCCTCGGCGATCAGGTCGTAGCAGGTCAGATCGGCACGCTCGCCCGACAGGCCGAAGCCGGTGACCGACACGAAGATCAGATCCTCGCGGGCACGCGTCAGGCTCTCGTGATCCAGCCCCAGCTTGCGCTGCACGTCCGGCGGCTGATTGGTGACCACCACATCGGCGGTTCCGACCAGCGCCAGCAGGCGCTTGCGCCCCTCGTCGCCTTGCAGGTCGAGCACGACGCTCTTCTTGTTGCGGTTGACCGCGGCGAACCACAGCGAATGCCCGTCGAGGAACGGCGGCCCCCACTGCCGCGCATCGTCGCCGCCGGGGCGTTCGATCTTGATCACCTCGGCCCCGAAATCGGACAGCAGCATCGTGCCATAGGGCCCAGCGATGGACGTGGTCAGGTCGACGACCCGGACACCCGCCAGAAAGCCGAACGCCTGGCCCGGCTGCCAAACCGGCAGCGATGCGCAGGGGATATCCGACAGCCCCGCCGCATCCCGAGCCTTGCCGTCCTGCATGACATCATCCTCCCCTTCGGCCTGTCCCTGTCGTCGCAATCGGTGTGCCAGAATGCCGCCGCGCTGCCCGACCGCCGGCTTTCGGCCGCCCCCCCGATCGGGCGGCCCGATGCCTGCGCCACGGTGGCGGGGGCCGCGCGCCTCAGGTCGAAGAGGTCTCCTCGAGCTTCTTGTAGAGGTAGGACCGGGACACGCCCAGATGTTCCGCCGCCTTCTTCTTGTTGCCGTTGCAGCGCGCGATCGCCTCGGCGATCAGCGTGCTCTCGAGCTGCCCCAGCGCATCCTTCAGCGACGCTCCGCCGGTGCCGGCGCGGCCCTTGTTGAGCACGATGCCGACCTTGGTGTCGCGCGGCAGCAGGCTGAGCGCGTGCTCGACCGCCTCCTTGGGTGTCGAATCCGCCTCGACGACATAAACCACCTGCCCCATATGGCCGGCCAGCGTGCTCGGCTCGGAACTGGCGAGCAGGGGCGGCGTGTCGAAGATCACCAGGCGGTCGGGATAGCGGTCGGCGATCTCGCCGGTGAGCTGCTGCATGCGCTGGCTGGCCAGCAATTCCGACGACCCTTCGTGCCGACTGCCGGGGCCGACAATCGACAGGCGCTCGATGTTCGTATGCATGATGACCGAGCCGATGTCGCCGTCGGGATCGCGCAGAACGTCCATCAGGCCGCGCCGACGTCCGATGCCGAGCCGGTCGAACACCACCGGGCGGTGGAAATCGGCATCGATCAGCAAGACGTGGAAATCGACCTCCCAAGCGAGGCTCATGGCCAGATTGAGGGCGACGAAGCTCTTGCCTTCCTTGGGGAAGGCGCTGGTCACCATGATCAAATTGGCGCGCTCGACCTCCTGGAACCAGAAGGTCTGGACGACACTGCGCTTGATCAGCCGCATCTCCTCGGCGAGCGCGGAGCGCATGCTTTTCGGGGTCAGGTAACCCGCCTCGGCGAGGCTGTCGAAGTCGATCTCGAGCCTGTTGCCCTGCCGGTCGCTCCCGGTCGGTGCCTTGCGGGCCGCTGCCGGCGCCG
>JAVVFE010000198.1:0-6193 GCA_032251175.1 Thermohalobaculum sp. | reverse complement strand
CCGCTTTCGCCGGGGGCGGTGCTGAGGATCGTCGCGGACGACCCCGCAGCCCGGGTCGATGTTCCGCATTTCTGCCGCGAACAGGGACACGAGCTGGTGGAACTGCGCGAGGGCGCGGGCGCGGCGCTGCTGTTCTGGGTGCGCAAGGGCGGGCGCTGACGGCGCGGGGCGCGCGCGCGCGCCGCCCACACCGGTGACGGGGCGAGGGCGCAGGCCCGCGCCGCCTGACCGCATCAGGCCGCGCGTGCCCTCAGGCGCCGGGGCCGGACGGCGGCAGCCGGAACGCGCGCCCCGCGGCGGCGCAGGCGTCGTGGACATGGCAACCGGTGAGGTGGTCGTTCACCATCCCGGTCGCCTGCATGAAGGCATAGACGATCACCGGGCCACAAAAGCGGAAGCCCTCGGCCTTGAGCGCCTTCGACAGGGCGCGCGAGGCGGGGGACTCGGCCGGCACCTCGGCGCCGCTGGCAAAGCGGTTCTGCACCGGCGCGCCGTCGACGAACTGCCACAGGAAGGGGGCGAAGCCCTCGCGCGCCTCGATCCGCTCCCAGGCGCGGGCGTTGCCGATGGTGGCCTCGATCTTGGCACGCGAGCGCACGATGCCGGGGTCGGCCAGCAGGCGGGTCACCTCGGCCTCGCCCCAGCGCGCGATGCGGGCGGGCTCGAACCCCTCGAAGGCGGTGCGAAAGGCCGCGCGCTTGCGCAGGATGGTGATCCAGGCGAGCCCGGCCTGGAAGCCATCGAGCACCAGCTTTTCCCACAGCGCGCGGGCATCGGCCTCGGGCCGGCCCCATTCGGTGTCGTGATAGGCGGTATAGAGCGGATCGGTGCCGCACCAGCCGCAGCGCGCGGCGTCGGGGGAAATCATGTCGTCAACCATTCTCGTTCACGTTTTGTAAGGCAGAGTCGGGGCACCGTTCCATGGTAACCGGGTCCCAGCAAGAGGCCGCGCCGAACAGGGTGCGGGAATGCGAGTGCGGCGTATCGAGGAACTGCTCCAGCGCATCGGTTTCGCCCGCGGGTCGGGGCGGAGCGAGCCCCTCCCCGGGCCCGGCGCCCCCGCCGCGCCGACCCCGCCGCGCGCGGCACCGGCCGGCGCGCCCCCCCTGAACGAGGCCCTGCCGGTGCCGCCGGCACCGCTGCCCGATGCGATGCACGGGCTGGTCCTGCTCGAGATCGACGACTTCGCCTCCTACGAGACGCTGTTCGGCGACAGCGCCGCGCGCGGCATCCTGCACGCGGTCGAGGCGCGGGTGATGCCCGCCCTGCCCGCCGAAGCCGGGTTCTGGAGCCCCGGGCGCGGCAAGCTCGCCGTCAGCCTGCCCGGCGCCGATCTCGACGGCATGCGGCTCACCGCCCGCCACCTGCAACGCCTGGTCGCGCGCGACGGGCTCGACACCGCCGCCGGGCGGCTGTTCGTCACCGTCTCGGCCGGCTGCGCGCTGGCCGATACCGCGGCGCTGCCGCTGCTCGGCCCGACCGCCGAGCGCGCGCTGGGCGATGCGCGGCGCGCCGGGCGCGGACGCTGCCGGATCGTGCCGACCGGGGCGGGCGAGGCCACCGGCCCCGACATCGGCGATGCGGCGCTGCGCGACCTCGCCGCCGGGCGCATCACCTTTGCCTTCCAGCCGGTGAGGCGGATCGACGGCGGCGGCCGGACCGCCTTCCTCGAATGCCTCGCGCGGTTGCCGAACGACGGCGCCGACCCGGTCGAGGCCGCGCGCTTCATGCCCAGCCTGATCGAAGCCGGGCAGGCCCCGGCGCTGGACCGGCTGGCGCTGGAACGCGCGCTCGACCTGCTCACCGCCAACCCGCTCGCGCGCCTGTCGGTCAACGTGTCGCGTCAGACCATGGAGGATCCCGGCTGGCTGGGCCTGCTGACCGGGCGCACCGCGGTCGATCTGAGCCTGGGCGACCGGCTGATCATCGAATTGTCCGAGCGCGACCTGGTGGCCGAACCGGCGCTGGCGGGCGGCTTCATGGCGGCGGTGCGCCGCAGCGGCGCGGCGCTGGCGATCGACCGCTATGGCCAGACCCCGCTCACCGCCGACGACCTGCGCGGCTTCCGCGCCGACATCGTCAAGCTTGCGCCCGAGTTGTGCCACGGCATCGCCGACGAAACCGGGCGCCAGGCCCGGCTGCGCGACCGTATCACGCTGGCGCGGGCGGCGGACCTGATGCTGGTGGCCGCAGGGCTCGAACGGCAGGCCGATGCCGACTGGCTGGCCCAGGCCGGCGTCACCCACGCCCAGGGCCGGCTGATCGCCCCTCCCGACGCCGCCCCCGACGAGCTGTCGGCGCCGCATTCGGCGCGGCGCGGGGCGGCGCGGCTCAGTCTGTATCGCGGGTCAGCTTCGCGAGCTGGGACTGCATCTCCCTGAGCTGGCGCTGCAATGCGTCGAGATCCTGGCTCAGGCTGGTCTCGGCGGCGCGGGACGGCTCGGCCGGGGCGCTGCCGCCACGCGGCGCCGGCTGCGGCTGCGCGCCGGCAGCGGCGTCCGGCCGCCCCTGGGCCGCGCCGAAGGGCGCGAACATCCGCATCGCGTGCTCGAAGAACTCCATGTTCGACCGGGTCATCGCCTCGAAATTCTGCAGCGCGGGATTGGCGGTGAAGGCCGCGCGCATCCGCTCCTGATTCTTCGCGAAGGCGTTCATCGAGGCGTCGAGATAGCCCGGCACCACCGATTGCAGCGCATCGCCATAGAGCCGGATGATCTGCCGCAGGAAGTTCGTCGGCAGCATGCTGGTGCCCTTCGCCTCCTCCTCGAAGATGATCTGGGTCAGCACCGAGCGGGTGATGTCCTCGCCCGTCTTGGCGTCGAACACCGCGAAATCCTGCCCCTGGCGCACCATCTTCGACAGGTCGTCGAGGGTGACATACGAGCTTTTCGCGGTGTTGTAGAGCCGGCGGTTCGCGTATTTCTTGATGATCACGCGCTCGGACCCGGCCGGCCCCTCTTTTTCTGCTGCTGACACGTCGCACCCTCCCTCGGCTCCGCGCGGTCCCGGACGCTCGGTGGCCTCATTTTGCATTCCGCAACCGCGAGGGCAACACTTCGTTGCAGGTGCGAAACCATGGCGCAGCGCGACACGGGCATTGCCGGGCGCGCCCGGGCGGGGCATTCTCGGGCCGAAGTCCGGCCGGCCGCCGGCGAGCGATCCCGTCATTGTGCGCCGCACGATGTCGCATTGTCCGCGTCCGGCGCCCATGTCAAAGAGCGCCCGCGCCCGTTCACGCGGGAAACACTATCCTCAGGGAGAAAAGGAAGGCCCCATGACCAATATCGTGATCGCCTCGGCCGCGCGGACGCCCGTGGGAAGCTTCAACGGGGCCTTCGCCTCGGTGCCCGCGCACGAACTGGGCGCCGCCGCCATTCGCGCGGCGCTGGCGCGTGCCGGCGTCGATGCGGCGGACGTGTCCGAGACGATCCTGGGGCAGGTGCTGACCGCGGCCCAGGGCCAGAACCCGGCGCGCCAGGCGCACATCGCCGCCGGCCTGCCGCTGGGCGCGGCCGCCTGGGGCATCAACCAGGTCTGCGGCTCGGGCCTGCGCGCGGTGGCGCTGGGCGCGCAGCACATCATGCTGGGCGACGCCGGCATCGTGGTCGCGGGCGGGCAGGAGAGCATGTCGCTGGCCACTCACGCCGCCTATCTGCGCGCCGGCACCAAGATGGGCGATGTGACCTTCATCGACACGATGATCCGCGACGGGCTGTGGGACGCCTTCAACGGCTACCACATGGGCAACACCGCCGAGAACGTGGCGCGCCAGTGGCAGATCGGCCGCGACCAGCAGGACGAATTCGCGCTCGCCAGCCAGAACAAGGCCGAAGCCGCGCAGAAGGCCGGCAAGTTCCGCGACGAGATCGTCCCCTTCACCGTCAAGACCCGCAAGGGCGACACCGTGGTCGAGAACGACGAATACATCCGCCACGGCGCCACGCTCGACGGCATGCAGAAGCTGCGCCCCGCCTTCGAGAAGGACGGCACGGTGACCGCAGGCAACGCCTCGGGCATCAATGACGGCGGCGCGGTGGTGCTGCTGATGAGCGCCGAGGAGGCCGAGCGCCGCGGGATCGAGCCGCTCGCCCGCATCGCCAGCTATGCGACCGCCGGCGTCGACCCCAAGATCATGGGCACCGGGCCGATCCCCGCCTCGCGCCGCGCGCTCGAGAAGGCCGGCTGGAAGGTCGGCGATCTCGATCTCGTCGAGGCCAACGAGGCCTTCGCCGCCCAGGCCTGCGCGGTCAACAAGGACATGGGCTGGGACCCGGCGATCGTGAACGTGAACGGCGGCGCCATCGCCATCGGCCACCCGATCGGCGCCTCGGGCTGCCGGGTGCTCAACACGCTGTTGTTCGAGATGCAGCGGCGCGGGGCGAAGAAGGGCCTCGCCACGCTGTGCATCGGCGGCGGCATGGGCGTCGCGATGTGCGTCGAGCGGCCCTGACGGAACGTCGACCGCCGCCAGCCGGGGGCGGGCATCACCCATCGATCTGACGGAACAGTTGGACAGGAGGAGACATCATGGGACGCGTTGCACTGGTCACGGGGGGCTCGCGCGGAATTGGCGCGGCGATTTCGGTCGCTCTGAAGGCGGCAGGCTACACGGTCGCGGCGAATTACGCGGGCAATGACGAGGCGGCGAAGGCCTTCACCGCCGAGACCGGGATTCCGGCCTACAAGTGGTCGGTCGCCGATTACGACGCCTGCAAGGCGGGCGTCGCCCAGGTCGAGGCCGATCTCGGCCCGGTCGAGGTGCTGGTCAACAATGCCGGCATCACCCGCGACGCGATGTTCCACCGCATGACGCCGCAGCAGTGGAACGAGGTGATCTCGACCAACCTGAACGGCGTGTTCAACATGACCCATCAGGTCTGGTCCGGCATGCGCGACCGCAAGTTCGGCCGGGTCGTCAACATCTCCTCGGTGAACGGGCAGAAGGGCCAGGCGGGGCAGGCGAACTATTCGGCCGCCAAGGCGGGCGACATCGGCATCACCCGCGCGCTGGCGCAGGAGGGTGCGCGCGCCGGCATCACCGTGAACGCGATCTGCCCGGGCTATATCGGCACCGACATGGTGCGCGCGATCGACCAGAAGGTGCTGGACGAGAAGATCATTCCGCAGATCCCCGTGGGCCGCCTGGGCGAGCCCGAGGAGATCGCGCGCTGCGTGGTGTTCCTGGCCGCGGACGATGCCGGCTTCGTCACCGGCTCGACCATCTCGGCGAATGGCGGCCAGTTCTTCAGCTGATCCGCCCGCGGCACAATCGAACGGCCGGCTGCCTGTTCAGGTGGCCGGCCGTTGGCTTTTGCGGGCGCCGGACGCCCCTTCCCCGCGCCCGCGCGCTCGCCTATGTTCCGCGTCAGATGCGGCCGGAGGCTTTGGCGATGCTGATCGGGATACTCGAGACCGGAAAGGTCAATGAGGCGCTGGTGGAGAAGCACGGCGCCTATCCGCCGATGTTCGAGCGGCTGCTGGGGCTGGCTGGGCCCGACCTGAAGTTCCGCGCCTATTCGGTGGTCGACGGCGTGCTGCCCGAAAGCCCGGCGGAATGCGACGCCTGGCTGATCACCGGCTCGCGCCACGGGGTCTATGACGACCTGCCCTGGATCGAGCCGCTGAAGGCGTTCCTGCGTGCCGCGCGCGAGGCCGGGCGCCCGCTGATCGGCATCTGCTTCGGCCACCAGATCCTGGCCGAGGCGCTGGGCGGCAAGGCGGTGAAGTCGGAAAAGGGCTGGGGCATCGGCGTGCAGGACTACGCGGTGGTTCGCCGCCCGGGCTGGATGGCGGACGCACCGGAACGCCTTTCCTTCCACGCGATCCACCAGGACCAGGTGGTGGCGCTGCCGCCCGACGCCACGCCGCTGGCGACTTCGCCGTTCTGCGAGCACGCCTTCATCGCCTATGGCGACCCCGAGGCGCCGGACGCGATCTCGATCCAGCCGCACCCCGAGTTCGACGCCGAATACGGCTATGACCTGGTGGCGATGGGCAAGGGCGTGCGCTTCACCGAGGACGAGGCCGAGCGGGCGATGGCGACCTATGGCAGCCCGGTCCATGCCGACGACTTCGCGCGCTGGTGCGTCAACTACCTCGCGGCCTTCGCCCGGCGCCGCGGCGCGCAAGCGGCCTGAGAACCGAGGCGACGCGCGCGCGCCCCCCGGGTCAGGCCCAGGGCGCCGCGCGCGCC
>JAVVFE010000197.1:0-6196 GCA_032251175.1 Thermohalobaculum sp. | reverse complement strand
CCCCTCTCAGGCGCCGAACAGTTCCGCCACCGCGCGTTCGACCCGCACGGTCGAGCCGGTGTCGTCGAGCGGGTTGCGCCGCAGCCGGTGCCTGAGCGCCATCGGCGCCACGCGCCGCAGGTGGCCCTCGGCCACGCTGTCCGCGCCGTCCAGCGCCGCCAGCGCCCGCGCGGCCCGGATCAGCGTCAACTCGCCCCGCAGCCCGTCGGTGCCGAGGCCGATGCAGAGTTCCGCCGCCTGCACCCGCACCATGTCGGGGATCTCGACCGCCCCGATCCGGGCGCGGGCATCGAGGATCCGGCGGCCCGCTCGGGCGTCCTCCTCGGCCCAGCGGGCGACAAATCCCTCGGGGTCGCGCTCGAAGGCATCGCGGCGGCGGACCACCTCGATGCGCGTCGGCACGTCGCCCGGCGTGCGCACCTCGACCGCAAGGCCGAAGCGGTCGAGCAACTGCGGCCGCAGCTCGCCCTCCTCAGGGTTGCCCGAGCCCACCAGCACGAATCGCGCAAGGTGGCGCACCGACAGCCCCTCGCGCTCGACCACGTTCTCGCCCGAGGCCGCGACATCGAGCAGCAGGTCCACCAGATGATCCTCGAGCAGGTTCACCTCGTCGATATACAGAAACCCGCGATGCGCGCGCGCCAGCAGCCCCGGCTCGAACGCCTTCTCGCCGGTCGTGAGCGCGCGCTCGAGGTCGAGCGCCCCCACCACCCGGTCCTCGGTCGCGCCGAGCGGCAGGTCCACCACCGGCACCGCGACCTCGGCCGCCTCGGGCGTGCCCGCGGCGCAGGCGGGGCAGAGCGACGCCGGCGCATCGGGATCGCAGTTGAAACGACAGCCCCTGACCGCCCGCATCGGCGGCAGCAGGGCTGCAAGCGCACGGATCGTGGTCGATTTTCCCGTGCCGCGATCGCCGAAGGCGAGAACCCCGCCGATGGCGGGCTCGACGGCCGCGATCAGCAGGGCGTCCTTCATCTCCGCCTGTCCGACGATGGCCGAGAAGGGAAAAAGTGCGGGCATGGCGGATCCTCGTCCTGCGCGCCGGCCAGTCGCCCGCGCCAAGCGTCAACTTAGGTTGACATACTAGCATTCAATTTTCTCGGACAACAAGGCCCGCGATCCTGTTGGGGAGCGCCGCGGCGCAATCCGTCTCGCATCAAGATTTCGTGCGCGCCCGGCCCCGCAACAGCGGGCTTGCCGCGCGCCGCCCCCTCGATTACCTCGGGCGAGATTCGAGAGGTGGGGAGAGAGGGAAGCCCGATGTCGATCCCGCAGCAGGGTGGCGGCACCATCGAGAGTGTCGCGGATCTGGTGGGCTGGATGGCCGCAGGCAGCAAGCCGCGCGACGCCTGGCGCATCGGCACCGAGCACGAAAAGTTCGGCTACGAGAAGACGACGCTGAAGCCCCTGCCCTATCAAGGCGCCTGTTCGGTCAAGGCGATGCTCGAGGGCCTGCGCGACCGCTTCGGCTGGGCCCCGGTGCTCGAGCAGGGCAACATCATCGGCCTGACCAAGGACGGCGCCAACGTCTCGCTGGAGCCCGGCGGGCAACTGGAACTCTCGGGCGCGCCGCTCGAGACGATCCACCAGACCTGCGACGAGGTGAACGCGCATCTGGCCGAGGTGAAGGCGGTGGCCGACGCGATCGGCGCGGGCTTCATCGGCCTCGGCGCGGCACCCATCTGGCGCCACGAGGACATGGACCAGATGCCCAAGGGGCGCTACCGGCTGATGACCGACTACATGGGCCGGGTCGGCACCCATGGCACGCAGATGATGTATCGCACCTGCACCGTGCAGGTGAATCTCGACTTCGCCTCGGAAGCCGACATGGTCAAGAAGCTGCGCGTCTCGCTGGCGCTCCAGCCGCTCGCGACCGCGCTGTTCGCCAGTTCGCCGTTCTTCGAGGGCAAGCCGAACGGCCACCTCTCGTGGCGCTCGCGGATCTGGCGAGATCTCGACCCGGCGCGCACCGGCACGCTGCCCTTCGCCTTCGAGGACGGCATGGGATTCGAGCGGTATGTCGACTACGCGCTCGATGTGCCGATGTATTTCGTCTACCGCGACGGCAAGTATATCGATGCGCTGGGCCAGTCGTTCCGCGATTTCATGGCCGGCCGCCTGCCCGCCCTGCCGGGCGAGAAGCCGAGCCTCGGCGATTGGGCCGACCACCTGACCACCCTGTTCCCCGAGGCCCGCGTCAAGCGATACATGGAGATGCGCGGCGCCGATGGCGGCCCGTGGCGCCGGCTGTGCGCGCTGCCGGCGCTGTGGGTGGGGCTGCTCTATGACGACGCAGCCCTCGACGCCGCCTGGCAGATCGCGAAGGACTGGACCGCCGCGGAGCGCGAGCAGTTGCGCATCGACGCCTCGCGCATCGGCCTCAAGGCGCAGATCCGCGGGCGGACGCTTCAGGACATCGCGCGCGAGGCGCTGGGCATCGCGCAGGCGGGGCTGACCGCGCGCGCCCGGGCGCAGGGCTTCGACCGCGACGAGACGCATTTCCTGAACGCGCTGCACGAGATCGCCGACAGCGGCGTGACCCCGGCCGAGGAACTGCTCGCGCGCTATCACGGCGACTGGAAGGGCGATCTCAGCCGGATCTACGCCGAATATTCCTACTGAGCGTCATCGGGCTGGGCCCCGGGTCAAGCCCGGGGCCCAGCCCGATCGTGCCGCGCGACGGCGATCAGATCCCGCGCCGCCCCAGCGCCTGCACCTCATCGAGCCAACGCGCCCGTTGCTCGGGCGTCGAGATGTCCACCATCCCGAAATAGGTGCGCCGGGTCGGCTTGATCCCCGCATGCTCGAGGATCTGCTTCGAGAAGGTCCGCGCCGACCGCGCCCCCGCAACCAGCCGGTAGACCATCACCGGCATCTGCATCGTCACGATCACCCGCGCCGAACGGCCGGTCAGCAGCGGGCGATACCAGGGCGGGCCCGGGATCTTCTCGGCCGCCCAGCCCATCTGGAACACGCGCTCGATGAAACCCTTCATCAGCGCGGGCGCCGAGCCGAACCACATCGGCCAGATCCAGACCGAATGCCGCGCCGCTCCGATTGCGGCCTGCGCGGCGGACAGGTCGGGCTCGAGCGGCTGGTCGCCGCCATAGCCGCCATGCAGGATCGGGTCGAAGGAAAGCTCGGCCAGCCGGATCACCTCGACCTCGCGCCCGGCCTCGCGCGCGCCTTGCGCATAGGCATCGCCCAGCGCCTCGCAGAAACTGCCCTTGCGCGGGTGGCCGACAATGACGGCGATCTTCATGGCGCGCCTCCTGTCCGGTCGGAGGCAGCTTGGGGGGAATCACCCCGCACGCACCTTGCGCGGGATCAAGTCAGTAGATCCCGGCCTCGGCATTCGCCATGCCGCCCTCCATCCGCATAACGCCAAGCGCCGAGAGGTCGAGCGTGCGGTATTCCCCGTCCATGATCAGCTCGGCCATCCCGCGCCCCACCGCCGGCGCCTGCTGCAACCCGTGACCGGAAAAGCCGTTGGCGAACAGCAGGTTCGCGCAGGCCACGTGGAGCCCCAGCACCGCGTTCTGGTCGAGCGTGTTCCAGGCGTAATGCCCGGCCCAGACGCCGGTCAGCCGGATCGCCTCGAAGGCCGGCGAGCGCGCGGCCAGCAACGGCCAGACCGTCTCCTCGAACTCGGCATAGCGCGGCTCGAAATCGTCGGGGTCGACGGCGGGGTCGGGGTCGGGCCCGATCCCGGCGATGAAGCCCTCGCCCTCGGGCCGGCACCACAGGCGCGTGGCGTCGATCATCAGCGGCAGGCACCCCTCGGGCCGGCTCTGGCAGGTGACGTGAAAGACCGTGCGCTTCCTCGGCTCGACCGCGAGCCCGATCCCCGCCCAGCCCGCGACCAGCGCCGCGCGCGTGCCGGCGGCGTTGACGACATGGCCGCAGGCGATCTCGGCGCCCGAGCCGAGGCGCACCGCGGCCACCCGGTCGCCCGCCATGGTGAGCCCAACCGCCTCGTCGCGCCGCCACTCAGCACCCGCGGCCTGCGACGCGGCGCGAAGACCGCGCAGCAAGGCCATGTTGTCGAACCACCCCTCACCCGACAGGCCCAGCGAGCCGAGGGTCAGGTCCTCGACGTTCAGATGCGGGAAGCGCGCCGCGATCTCGGCCGGTGCCAGCAGCGCCACATCCGCCCCGCAGGCCCGTTGCAGCGCATGGTTGCGCCGCAGCGCCGCCGCCCCGGTCGCGTCGTTCGCGAGGATCAGGTAGCCGTTCTCGCGAAAGCTCAAGCCTTCGCCATCGGGTCCACGGAATTCCCGAATGAAATCTGTGCCGTATTGCGAAATTCTGATGTTCGTCTCGTTCGAGAACTGGTGCCGGATGCCCGAGGCCGCCAGCGCCGTCGAGGCCTTGGCATAGGCCGGATCGCGCTCGACCACCACGACGCGGCCCTTGAACCGCCGCGCGGCCTTGAGGTGCCACGCCACCGCCGCGCCGATGACGGCGCCGCCGATGATCACGACGTCGGCGCTCTCCATCTCAACGCGCCTCGGCGGCCGCGCGCATCTGGCTCAGGGTCTGGCCAGGCGTCAGGCTCTCGGTCGAGATCACCAGTTCCAGCAGCGCCCCCGTGGGCGAGGCCAGCGCGCGCCCGAACGCCGCCTCGAACCCGGCGGTCGCCTCGATCTTTTCCGCATGCATCCCATAGGCCCGCCCGATCGCCACGAAATCGGGGTTCACGATGTCGGTGCCCGAGACGCGGCCGGGATAGTGCCTCTCCTGATGCATGCGGATCGTGCCGTAACTGCGGTTGTTCACGACCAGAACCACGGGCCGGGCATCGGCCTGCATCGCCGTCCCCAGCTCCTGCATCGTCATCTGGAAATCGCCATCGCCTGCGAAGCACACCACTGTCCGCCCCGGCGCCACGATCTTCGCCGCCACCGCCGCCGGGATGCCGTAGCCCATCGCGCCGGACTGCGGCGCAAGCAGGCGGTGGCCCGGGCGATAGACGAAGAACCGCCCCGACCAGATCGCGAAATTGCCCGCGCCGTTGGTGATGATCCCGTCGGCGGGCATGCGGGCGCGCACCACTTTCATCACCTCGCCCATGTCGAGATCGCCGGGCTGCTTCGGCGCCGTCAGCGCCTTTTCGCAGGCGCCCCGCCCCTCGGCCCGCCATCCGTCCCAATCGCCCTTCGGCGGCGGCAGCGCGGTCAGCGCGCGCAGGAAATTCGCGGGCCCCGCCACCCAGGCATGCGGCGTCTGGTAGATCTTGCCCAGCTCGTCGCCCGAGGGGTGGACATGGATCAGCGTCTTGCCGGTCTCGGGCACGTCCAGCAGCGTGTAGCCGTCGGTGGTGTTCTCGCCGAAGCGGATGTTGATCGCCAGCAGCGTGTCGCATTCGCGCAGCATCCGCCGCACCTGCGCCGGCATCCCCACCCCCGCGTCGCCGACATAGGACGGCGAGGCATTGTCGAACAGGTCCGGGCAGCGGAAGGTCACCGCCAGCGGCAGCCCTGCCGCCTCGACCCAGGCGCGCAAGCCCGCCAGCGCCTCGCGCCCGCGGCAGGTGGCGGCATCCCAGCCCGCGCCGCCCAGCAGGATCAGGGGGCGCTTTGCCGCCGCCAGCATCCGCACGGTTTCCGCGGCCCAGGCCGGGTCGCAGGCGGGCTCAGTCGGGATGATCCGCTGGCTCAGGGGCGCAGCTTCGGTGGTCTCGACCAGCATGTCCTCGGGCAGCGCGATCACCACCGGACCCGGGCGGCCCGACAGCGCCACCCGCCAGGCGCGGCCGATGATTTCGGGGATGCGCGCGGCGTCGTCGATCTCGACCGCCCATTTCGCCACCGTGCCGAACATCGCGCGGTAATCGACCTCCTGGAACGCCTCGCGCCCGCGCATGTCGCGCCCGATCTGGCCCACGAACAGGATCATCGGCGTCGAGTTCTGCCGCGCCGTGTGCACCCCGATCGAGGCATTGGTCGCCCCCGGCCCGCGCGTCACGAAGCACAGCCCCGGCCGGCCGGTCAGCTTGCCGTAAGCCTCGGCCATGAAAGCCGCGCCCCCTTCCTGCCGGCACAGCACGAAGCGGATATCGCTGTCGTGCAGCGCGTCGAGCACTGCCAGATAGCTCTCGCCCGGCACGCCGAAGGCCATCTCGGCGCCCTGCGCGGCGAGGCAATCGACCAGAAGCTGGGCACCGGTGCGCGGCATGGGGGTCTCCTTCACG
>JAVVFE010000196.1:0-6199 GCA_032251175.1 Thermohalobaculum sp. | reverse complement strand
TCGACCGCCGGAACGCCGACGACGCGCAGATACGCCTCGCGCGAGGCGGCGAGCGAGCCGCGCGCCGCAGCAAGCTGCGACTGCGACGCGGCCAGACGCGCGCGCGCCTGCTCGACATCGGTCCGGGTGACTTCGCCGACCTCGAACCGCTCGCTGGCGGCGCGGAGTTGCTCGGTCAGCACCCGCACGTTGTTGATGCCGAGATCGACAAAGGCGATATCGCGTCGCACGTTGAAGAACGCCGTCGACGCATCGAACAGAACCTGCTGCTCGGTCGCGATCAGCCGTGCCTCCTGCGCCGTGATGCGCTTTTCCGCGGCTTCGGTTGCATTCTCGACCTGGCCGCCGGTGTAGAGCGGCTGGACCGCATCGAGCGACAGGACCGTCGGGAAGACCGTTTCCTCGAAGTTGTCGTTCTGGAAGTCGATGCTGGCGGTGCCGGTGATCGAGAGCCGGCCCACCGCCCGCGCCTGCACCGCGCGCTCCGAGAAGACCTTCACGTTCGCCCGCTGTCCGGCGACGTCCGGGCTGGTCGTGTAGGCGGTGACCAGCGTGTCCGAGAGCGATTGCCCCAGCGCACCCCCGGGCAGTACCGCCGCCGCGATCAGCGCCGAGCCCATCAGCCGGCGCAAACGCCGATTCACTCCCGCGCGTCGTCCCAGTTCTACGCTCACATCCAGTCCCCCCTGCCCGACACCGAGAAGCCTCGCCCAGCCCTGGTGGCTGGACGCGCGCAAGCGCGCGGCACCTCAGAAGGCGAAGCTTGCAGCCCGCTCGAACCCGGCGAGCACCGGCGCGCTCGCATCAAAGACATACCGCTCGGAAAACGTTGCCCCGGCGCGGGTGATGATCCGGCACTGGCCGGCCGCGCCCTGCGCGAAGATCGCAACCAGTCGCCCGCCGTCCTTGAGCTGGTCCAGCAGCGCCTGCGGCACCTCGGCCACGCCGCCGTTGATCAGGATCGCGTCATAGGGGCCATGCGCCGGATCGCCGGCGCGCGGATCGCCGGCCGACACGGCCGTGTTCATCACCTCGAGGTGGTCGAGCAGCCCCTGCGCCGCCGAGGCCAGTTGCGGATCCGGCTCGACCGCCACCACCGCCTCGGCCATGCGCGCGATGACGGCCGTCGAATAGCCGGTGCCAGGCGCGAGATCGAGAACCAGATCGCCCGGCCCGATCGCCGCCGCCTCGAGCATCTTGGCAAACACGCGCGCCGGCATCATCACGCGGCCCGGCGCCACCGGAATTTCCGCCTCGGCATAGGCGATCTCGCGCCGCGCCTTCGGGACAAACATCTCGCGCGGCGCCCAGAGCATCGCCTCGATGATGGAATAGCGGGTCACGTCGGACGGCCTCACCTGGCAGTCGACCATCGCCCGGCGCGCGTCGGCGAAGTCAGTCATCTGGAGATCCCGGTTCTGTTGACGGAGGTCACCAATCCCTGTGCCATATTGATGGACCCTTCGCAACCGGACCAAGCGCGGCCGGCCGTCGCGCGGGCCTTGCGTTCGCCCGACCGGTTGTCTAAAGCTTCGCAGCGTTTCCGGCGGCTGAGCCCGCCGAACTGCGGCGACGTGGCGGAGTGGTTACGCAGCGGATTGCAAATCCGTGTACGCCGGTTCGATTCCGGCCGTCGCCTCCATGGCCCGACAGCCCTCAGCGCACTGCCGCCCCGCCAGATTGCGCCACGCCGTAGTCGGCAGGTGCGCGGCTCTGGTCGGACCCAAGGCCGGCGGGCAGGCCCAAGAACCATCTGCACACTGCTGCGTATCCGCAGGTCCCTTGCGTCGGCTCAGCCGCGGATCTCGCGCAGGAAGCCGCGGGCCTCGCGGACCTTGATGACGCAGTTCTGGTATTCGCCGAACTGCTCCTGAACTTTCGCCGCGGCAAGCAGGCTCGCGGCCTTGCTCCATTTCACGCTGCCGCTCAGCCCATCCGCCTCGGCGCGGCCAAGTTCGTCGTATCCCGCCTCGAGGCCGCCCGCGCAGGCCGGGCCCAGGCCCACATCCGCGCGATCGCCCGAACATCCCGCCACGGCAAGAAGGATCACCGCAGCGATCGCAGAGAGTGGAGCCTGATGCATCATTGTCTCCGTCGTCGGGGTTGCGGCCATGCTGCCGATGTCGTCGTCCCGCCTGCCGCACAGGACGCGGCATCAGCGGGCAGATGCCGGTACGGTTGCGCCAAGTAGGCGGTCCTTTTCAACGTTGATGAAGCGTTCCAGTTCCCCCAGCATCGCCGCCGCCGATCGGCCGGCGGGAAATGGCGGGCAGAATCTGAGGGTGACCATCCCTGCCCGCTTGGTGCGGAATCCTTTGGTCCAGCACAGGCCGGCATTGTGAACGACCGGGATCACCGCGACCGCCGGATCGCGGCAGAGCGCCTCGAGCCCGCGTTGATACGCCCGCCGCCCGCCCGGCTTGACGCGCGTCCCCTCCGGGAAGATCAGGATGCTCCGCCCCTCGGCCAGGCTCGCCCGCGCCTCGCGCAGGACGCGGCGCAGATTGCTGCCGCGCCGGTTGCGGTGGACGAAGATCATCGGCGCGTGCAGCAGCCCCCAGCCGAACACCGGGATGCGCGTCGCCTCGATCTTCGAGACCACGTTGACGTCGGGGATCAGCGCGGTCAGCGCGATCGACTCCCAGTAGGACTGGTGGTTGCAGACGAAGATCACCGGCCCGCGCGGCAGCGCCTCGATCCCCTCGACGACATAGCGCACGCCGACGATCCAGCGCGCCGCCGCAATGAAACCGGTCGACCACTGCCTCAGCGCCCATCGCACCAGCCACGCCGGGCGATAGACCTGAAACAGCGTCAGGATCGCGATGCCGAACGGCGCGCTCCAGATCAGGATCGAAAGCTCGAACATCCGCGTGCGCAGCGCCTGGAGGACCCCGTCGCCCCCCTGCGCGCTGCACCCGATAGCACTGTCGGCCGGATCCGCCATCCCTGCCTTCACCGCGTTGCGCCCCCCAGACCCATCCGCGCCGCCCGCAGGTCTTCCCCGCGCAGCGATACGCCCCGCCGCGCAGGCCCGACCCGCTGCCGCACATAGTTCCTTATCCGATCTGCACCGTCCCGCATGTCTCACAAATGCTTGCTCTCGGCCGATGCCTTGTGCAGACGTCGTCAGTCTTGAGCACGATCACGCATAACGGCGCGTCCCGCAAGGCGGGCACCGCGCCCACACAGGGGGATATCTGGGCATGGACAGTCGAAAACCGTTCGTCGTTGGCGAGTATTACGCCGGCCCGGCCGAGAAGCAGCAGTTCCTCCGCGACATCTTCGACCGCACCGCGCCGTATTACGAGAGCATCGCCGCATGGGGCTGGTTCGGCTCGGGCGGCATCTACCGGCGCAATGCGCTGCGCCGCGCGGGGCTGCGCCGCGACATGCGGGTGATCGACGTGGCCTCGGGCACCGGGCCCGTCGCGCGCGCCCTGATGCGGTTGCTCGACGACCCCGACCAGATCGTCTGCGTCGAGCCGTCGGCCGGGATGATCGCCGAATCGCGCAAGACGGTGCCGTGTGTCCATCATCAGGCGACGGCCGAGAACCTTCCCGTGGCAGATCAGAGCTTCGACTTCCTCACCATGGGATTTGCGCTGCGCCATGTCGACGATCTCGACGCCACCTTCCGCGAGTTTCACCGCGTGCTGAAGGACGGCGGCACGGCATTGATCCTCGACGTCACGATGCCCGATCACCCGGTCGGCCGCTTCTTCTTCCGCGCCTATTTCAAACACATCCTGCCGGCCCTGACGCTGGTCTTCAGCCGCGACCGCGAGGCGCACCGCCTGATGAAATACTACTGGGAGACCATGGAGCAGATGATGGGTCGCGCCGAGGTCGCCGAGGTGATCCGCGAGGCCGGCTTCAGCCGGGTCGACCACCGGGTCTTCCTCGGCTGCTTTTCGGAATACAAGGCCATGCGCTGATGCCATCGGCCCGGCCCGGGCGGCCGCGATGGACCGTGCTGATCCCCGCCCACAACGAGATGACGACGATTCGCGCGGTCGCCGAGGGGGCGCTGCGCCATGCCGACCACGTCGTCGTGGTCGACGACGGCTCGACCGACGCAACCGTTGCGGCGCTGGGCGGCCTGCCGGTCGAGATCGTCCGCCACGCGACCAACGCCGGCAAGGGCCAGCGACTGGCCGAAGGGCTCGAGCGCGCGGCGGCGATGGGGGCCGAGGGCGTGCTCACGCTCGACGCCGACGGCCAGCACGATCCCGACGACATCCCGGCGTTCCTGGCCGCGGCCCGGGCGGCGCCCGGAGCGATCGTCATGGGTGACCGCTTCGGCGACCGCGCCGCGATTCCCGCGAACCGGCTGGCCGCGATCCGGTTCGGCGATTTCTTCATCGGCTGGGCGGCGGGACGCGCGCTGCACGACGCGCAATGCGGCATGCGGCTCTACCCGGCGACGCTGCTTCGGCAGGTGCCGCTGCCGCAGGACGAGCGCGCGCATTTCGTCTTCGAGACCGCGATCCTGTTGCGGGCGGCGATCGCGGGCGTCGCGGTGGTGCGCGTGCCGATCCGTGCGCGGTATGCGGGATTCGTGCAGCGGCCCAGCCATTTCCGGCCGGTGGTCGACACGCTCAGGATCGTCCGGGTGGTGGCGCGCATCCTGTGGTCCACGCGGCTCCGCGCCCCGGACGGCGCTTGATCGGGCTCCGCAGGATGCGTTAGATTTCCATGGTTCGGAATTTGCAGATTTGCGGGGAGGTGATGAGATCAATTTTGCCGCGAGCAGTTCTTGTCATAGCACTTTCTTTGGTGCTCGCCGGTGGCCGTGTCGCTCCATTATACGATGCCATTGATGTGGCTTATGGTGTCGGCCCACGATCGACCGCCAAGCAATATTCGCTCGACGACTACCGCGCGGCGATCATCCGTGCAGGCGCCAAACGCGGCTGGATATTTACTGATGAGAGGCCCGGACATTTGATCGGCAATATCATTGTGCGTGGAAAACACTTCGTCGAGATAGATGTCAAATTCAATACAGAAAATTTCTCGATCAATTACAAATCATCACGCAATCTAAACTATGATCCAGTTCGTTATGAAATCCATCCAAATTACAATTCATGGATCACAAATCTTGAGCAAGACATTCAAATCGAAGTTGTGAGGATGAAATCAAGTTAATTGTGAAGACGTCCGCCTTGAAATTAATGTAAAAGATGAGAGATGGCTCAAATAGTGATTTTAATTTTTGTAGACATCCGCGTGCGTATTGCTTTTAATAAATTTGCAATTCAGACATGACGGAGCACAGACCATGAAGAAACTCGTCCTCCTCGTCGCGCTGATCGTCGCGGGCTGCGCCGCGAGCCCGGAGAACCTGAACACCGTTGCCGTGAGCGAGGCCTCACGCCTCGCCAGGCCGAGCAAGCCCTTGTCGAGCTTTGCCACCCACGAGCTGAAACCCATGACCTTCAGCGCCGAGGTCGCGGAGCGACCGGAGAAGGTCGAGCAAGGCCGGATCCTCGAGGCAAAGATCGCCGACAAGCTGCGGCCGCTGTTCGCGGAATGGGCGGCCGCGCCGCAGGCGGGGCGGGCGGGCAAGCTGTTCGTGCAGCCCGAGGTCGTGAAGCTGCGGGTGGTCAGCGGCGGTGCCCGGTTCTTCGCGGGCGCGTGGTCGGGGGATTCTTTCATCGACCTGGATCTCATCCTGACCGATGATGCCGGCATGCAGATCGCGCGGACGCGCATCACGCGGAACGCAAGCGCGCTGGGCGGCGCGTTCTCGATCGGAAAAACCGATCAGAACCTGCATGACTACATGGCCTCCATCGTTCATCAATATATGGTCGAAAGTTACTGACATAAAAAGACTATCAGCCGAAAGCTCTTGGTGCGCGACGCCGATGGGCAGGTCACCGGAGTGGCGTGCGGCGGCGCGGCCGCAATCGCACCGCACGCCGCGCCGCGGCGGCTTGACAGCCGAGGTGCCGCTGGGGTCGAAATCCCCCTTCGGCGCGCATGACCGGGACCACGGAATGACTCCGACCCTCAGCTTCCATTTCGGCGATGGCGTCCCGCCCGACGCCCCATGCCTCGACGGCCATTTCCCCGGCAACCCGATCGTGCCCGGCGCGATGATCCTGGCCTTTCTCGTCAGCCGGCTGTCGGCGCAGGGCCTCGGCATCGCGCGGGTCGAGCGGATGAAGTTTGCCCGGCCCCTGCGACC
>JAVVFE010000195.1:0-6259 GCA_032251175.1 Thermohalobaculum sp. | reverse complement strand
GCCGACCCGCGGCCCGCCCGCCGGCAGCACCAGCCGCGCGGCAAAAGCCCGGCCGAGCGCGTGGCCCGGGATCAGCGCGAGCAGCCCGAAGGTCGCGGCCACCGCGAGCGTGCCGCCCCACAGCGTGTGCCCGGTCGGCAGCAGCAGCACCACCGCCCGCTGCGAAACATGGGCGGCGGCGGCGGCAGGCCACAGACCGGCCAGCGCCGCGAGCGCCCCCCGCCGCATCCGCCGCCCCCGAACTGCCCCATGGGTTCCCATGCCCGGCATCTAGGCGCGGCGCGCCCTGGCCTGGCAAGAGCGAAGCGCCCCGGCTGGGCGGCAGGATGACAGAACCGGACCCGAAATCCCGGGCGTCGCAGTCCCGCTTGCCCGGACGGACACCCGTCATGGGACACTGTGCCGCCCCGGCCGCCGCGCCGGGGCCGAGTGACCATGCGGCGCATGGCGCCCGGTCGCGGTGTCATCGGTCAAGCCCGGGACGGCGCGGGCCGAGCCGCGACGAACGGACCCCGACCTCAGTCGTCGAAGGTCGTCACCTGCGCCACGATCACCGCGTTCTCGGCCAGCGCGCGGTCCATCAGCGCGATCTCGTCAGGCCCCGGGATCAGCCCGTCGGGCGCATCGCGGGTGCCGTAGCTTTCGACCTCGAGGGGGGCGAGGCCGGCCTCCTTCAGCACCTTGACGGTTTCGTCGACGGCGTTCTTCTCGGTGCGCCCGGCGGCATAGCACATCAGCGCCGCGCCGGTCGCGCCCTCGGGCAGGCCGTCGCCCGGGATGCGGCCGACCTCGACCACCAGGATGTAGACCTGTTCGGACACCTTTGCCTTGTCGCTCACGGCCTGTCCTCGCTCGCCCGGGCGGATGCCCGCCCATCCGGCGCCAGTTACCCGATCGCCGCGCCGTTGGCCATCACCGGGATGGCATGATGGCGACATAGGCCTCGCGCAACTGCTCGACATGCAACCCCACGGCAGTGCGCAGGGGGCCCGCGGGCATGAAGTGATGCACCTCGGACATCCGGCTCAGTTCCAGCCGAATGCTCGTGAAGGACGCGGGCACGTCGAGCGCGCGGACCGTTGCAAGCAGGTCGGGCGTCTGGGCGAACATCCCCGACGCGTCGAAGCCGAGAGACTGCAGGTTCATCCGCGTCCGCAGACATTTCTGGCATGTGCCGCAGTTTCCGCTGCTTCGGGTATCGACCCAGCAGACCGCGAGATCGCGCGCGAGGGCGGGGTCGTGCGAGATGATCCGCGCGAGCCTTTCAGGGCGCCAGAGAGTGCGGTTGAACAGGTCGACCGGCAGAAGCGCAGTGCCCAACGTGTCGATCAGCCCATTGCTCATCCCCCAGGGGTGGCACACCAGGTCAGCCAGGTCGGACGTGTCCGCGCCGAACCCGCCCGCGTCG
This sequence comes from Thermohalobaculum sp., assembly GCA_032251175.1. Classification (GTDB taxonomy): domain Bacteria; phylum Pseudomonadota; class Alphaproteobacteria; order Rhodobacterales; family Rhodobacteraceae; genus Thermohalobaculum. Next base: position 4,851 of record JAVVFE010000195.1, on the reverse strand, counting down.
AACACCGCGCCATGGGCGTGCAGGCACATCGCGATGCACAGGGCATGGGTCATCCGCCAGTTGACGCGCAGCGCGCGGATATCGGTCTCGACCGTCACCAGCCCCAGCCCCAGCCGATCCGCCATGCGCCCGACGCGCACGCGCAGATCGATGAAGCCGGGATGATCGGCCGAGGGATAATCCGCCCCCGCGATCAGCAGCGCGTGGGTGTAGCCGTGACGGGTGACCGCCTCGACCGCGCCGGCGGTCGAATCGGCGCCGCCGCTGAAGCACACGATCTTGCGCCCGGTCGCGATGGGCGACGGGTCGGCGACGATGTTGGTGAGGTCGAGACGCAATGGCGCGATGTTGACCAGGGCGAACGCGTGGTAGACATGCGCGAGCATCGCGATCTGGCGTGCCGCGCTGGCCGATACCGGCTGATCGACCGTGATTTCGATATTGTCTGACATTGAAAGCGCCGCCAGCCCGAACAGCGCGAAGTCGACCACCTCGAGCGGCGGCAGTTCGGTTCCGGCGCGCACGAAGAAGGATCGATCATCGACGAAAACATCTAGGCGCGCGCCGTCTTGCACGATCCGTGCGGCAACGCGGGCACGCGGCGTCTGGTTCCTGCGGAAGCGACGCAGGCGCGTTTTTTTGTCTGACATCCACTTGACGAACATGCGGCACCCACTCGAACGCAACACGCCGCCCCTTGTGGGCGCAATGCCTGGCACACCAACTCCCGCGGCACCGCCCGATGATATCCGAGACAGGCATCGCCCGTCACGCAGAGTTGACGCCTGCGACGGTCGGGCGCTGTCCATGCGCGGAATGGGTCGCGTGCGGTCTCAGCGATAGGGCATGGCCCGCACATAGGCCTCGCGCAGCGCGTCGACATGATGCCCCAGCGCCGCCTTCAGCGGCCCGTCCGGCAGGAAGTGATGAGTCTCGCCGAGGTGATAGAGCGCGATACGCAGATCCTTGAACGACTTGGGCACAGACAGCGCGCGCACATAGGTCAGGATATCCGGCGTGTCGCGGAACAGGCCCGTCGCATCGGCCCCGATGGCGATGAAATTCATTCGCGTGCGCATGCACTTGAAACATGCCCCGCAGTTGCCGCCAATGGTCGTGTCGCGCCAGCAGAACGACAGCTCATGCGCCAGCCCGGGCTCGTGGGCGACGATGCGTGCGAGTTTCTCGGGCCGCCGGAGCGTGTGGTTGAACCGGTCGATCGGCAGCGTCCGGGTGCCGAGGAGGCCAAAGACGGCATGGCCCGATCCCCAGGGGTGCTGGATCAGATCGCCGGCCTCGGGGACATCGGCCCCCACCCCGCCCGCGTCGAACTGCCCGTCGAGCGCGTGCAGGCACATGGCGAGGCAGAGCGCATGCGTCAGCTCCCAATCGACGGCGAGCGCGCGGATGCCGGTCTCGACGACAAGGAGCTGCAAGCCGAGCCGCGCGGCATTGCGTTCGACGCGCATGCGCAGGTCGGCAAAGCCGGGTTGCGCGGCGCTGGCGTAATCGGCCCCGGCAACCAGCAGGGCGTGGGTGTAGCCGTGACGGGTGACAGCCTCGATCGCGGCGGCGGTGGAATCGATGCCGCCGCTGAGGCAGAGGATCTTGCGCCCGGTCGCCGGCACGGGCGGATCGGGAAGGACGGTGGTCAGCCGGAGGCGCAGTGGCGCGAGACTGGCCAGCGTGAACGAGCGGTAGGTATAGGTCAGACGTTCAAGGCTCTCGGCCGCCGACGCGGTGACCGGCTGGTGGAGGGTGATCTCAATATTGTCTGACATTGAGATCGCCGCCAGCCCGAACAGCGCGAAATCGACCGCCCCGATCCCGGTAAGCCAGCCCGGCGGGGTTTGCACGGCGAAGGCGCGGTCACCGACCCGAACAGCGGCGGTGTCGCCATGCTGCGTGATGTGTGCATCCACCCGGGCACGGGGGGTCTGCAACGCGCGAAAACGGCGCAGGCGTCTGGTCTCCCCGGAACGAAGGAGACCGAGCACCTCAGTCCCTCAGGAGTTCGTTGATCGATGTCTTGGAGCGCGTGCGCTCGTCGACCCGCTTGACGATCACCGCGCAGTAGAGGCCGGGGCCCGGCGTGCCGTCAGGCAGCGGCTTGCCCGGCATGGTGCCGGGGACAACGACGGAATAGGGCGGCACTTCGCCGATAAAGGTCTCGCCGGTCGCGCGGTCGATGATCTTGGTCGAAGCGCCGAGAAAGACGCCCATCGACAGCACCGAGCCCTGACGCACGATCACGCCCTCGGCCACCTCGGAGCGCGCGCCGATGAAGCAGTTGTCCTCGATGATCACCGGGCCGGCCTGAAGTGGCTCGAGCACGCCGCCAATGCCCGCGCCGCCAGAGATGTGGACATGCTTGCCGATCTGCGCGCAGGAGCCGACGGTCGCCCAGGTGTCGACCATCGTGCCCTCGTCGACATAAGCGCCGAGATTGACGAAGGAGGGCATCAACACCACACCCGACGCGATGTAGGCCGAGCGGCGCACGATGCTGCCCGGCACCGCGCGGAAGCCGGCGGCGCGCCACGCGTTCTCGCCCCAGCCGGCGAATTTCGACGGCACCTTGTCCCACCACGCTGCCCCCCCGGGCCCGCCCGGGATCGGCGCCATATCATTGAGGCGGAAGCTGAGCAGCACCGCCTTCTTGGCCCACTGGTTGACCTCCCAATGCCCGCGGGCGTGACGCTCGGCCACCCGCAGCGCGCCGGTGTCCATCAGGCCGAGCGCGTGCTCGACCGCCTCACGCACAACGCCCGACGTTGCGGGCGTGACCTCGGCGCGCGCCTCCCAGGCGGCATCGATGGTGGCTTGCAGGTCGGCATGCGGCATCGTCGTCTCCCTCGCGGCGCTGCGGTGTGCGGATGGCTATAGGGAACTGCGCCGATGCGGGCAATGCCGATCCGCACGCGGCGCGCCCCCGATTGGGGATGCGGGCGGCGCGCGATGCGTCTAGAACAGGCAAAACCGGCCGCGGACGCGGCGGCCGCAGACCCCAGGCAGACCCGCAGGCAGCACCGCATGACCACCACGCCCGATCCGCAGCGGATCTTTCCGTCGGCCGACGAGGACAAGAGCCGCGCCGGCCACATCGCACACACGCCACAGGCGATGTCGCCGGCCTTCCGCCTGGCCTTCGCCGACCCCGACTTCCTGGGCCGCGACGAGCTGCGCCCCGTGCGCCTGCAACTGGAGCTGCTGAAGCCCGAGCTGGCGATGGGCGACCTGGGGATCGGCTCGACCGTGGTGCTGTTCGGCGGCGCGCGCGTGCCGACGCCGGGCGACGATGTGCCGCCGGGCCGGGCGTGGCTGAAGAAGTACTATCAGGAGGCCCGCGAATTCGCCCGCCTAGTCGGCACCGAATGCGTGCGGCGCGGCGGCGGCGAGTTCGTCGTGGTGACCGGCGGCGGTCCCGGCGTGATGGAAGCCGGCAACCGCGGCGCGCACGAGGCCGGGGCGCCGAGCATGGGGTTCAACATCGTGCTGCCGCACGAGCAGGCGCCGAACCGCTACGTCACGCCGGAACTGAGCTTTAACTTCCACTATTTCGGCATCCGCAAGATGCACTTCCTGATGCGCGCGCGGGCTGTGGCGGTTTTCCCCGGCGGATTCGGCACGCTTGACGAGTTGTTCGAGACGCTGACGCTGATCCAGACCCAGCGGATGCGGCCGCTGCCGGTGCTGCTGTTCGGCTCGGCGTTCTGGCGCGACATCGTGAACTGGCAGGCGCTGGTCGATGCCGGGACGATCGCGCCCGAGGATCTGGACCTATTCCGCTTCGTCGATACCGCCGAGGAGGGGTGGGCGATCCTGCGCGAGGCGCTGGACATCGCCGGCTGAGCGCCCCCGCCTCAGCCGGTCACCTCGAAGTCCAGCAGCAGGGTGCGCTGGAGCGGGTTGAAATTATCGTCAGACATCAGCCACAGCCGCAGCCGGCCCTGCGCGTCGCGCCAGAGCGCGATGGCCTCGATGTTGTCGATGCCGCTTGCATGTTCATAGGCAGCGAGGGTCTCGCCCGGCCCCTCGACCGGCAGCGGCGGCTCGCCTGACAGCGCGTGGCGCCGGATGCGGATGCTGACGCCCGTGGCCATCGAGAAATCGCGCAGCGAGACATAGAGCAGGCCGTCGGGGCCGATCGTCGCGTCGGTGACCGCATGCGGCGGCGGTGCGGGGAGGCGCCCCTGCCCGGTTGCGCGGCCGTCCGGCGTGAGGGCGTAGACCGGGAAGCTGCCGCCCGAGGGGGTTTCGGGGATCGCGAGCAGCATGCCGCCGCTGGCGGCGAGCGCCTCGATCCCGCCGTTCGCGGGCAGCGTCTCGAAGGCCGGGAGCGTGATCGGGGCGCCGATCACGCCGTCGGGCGAGAGCGGCGCGAGGCGGTGGTCGTGCTCAAAGGCGGCCAGGAGCATGCCACCGAAGGAGACGAGCGCCTCGGCATCGCCGCCCTCGGCGCCGGGGTCGCTGCCGTCCGAATCGCGCAGCGCCACAAGGCGTGCCTCGGAAAAAACCGGCCCGCCGGCGGAGTCGGCGAAGCGCGCGGTCAGAAGCCCTGCGCGGTCGCTGACGGCGGTGAGCATGCCATCCGCGACCACGAGGCCCGAGAACCCGCCGAAGCCGGGGGCGTCCGCGCTGAGCACCCAGGCGCCGAGCGGACGCAGGCCCGTAATCCGGTCGGCGGCAATGCTCACCGGCTGGGTGCGGATCGCGAAGGGCGGCGCGCCTGCGGCAATCGCGGGCGGGCGCAGGGCGCCGGGACCGAGGATCAGGGCAAGACCGAGGCCGAGCGCACCGGCAGCGGCGAGGGTGAGGCGCCGCACCAGGGTGGCGCGCGCGGCCCGGGCC
>JAVVFE010000194.1:0-6271 GCA_032251175.1 Thermohalobaculum sp. | reverse complement strand
CAGGCCCTGCGGGTTGAGGTGCAGATAGCCGGGCGCGCGGTGCCCGCCGGCCGCGCGGTCGAGGCGGACGGCATCATAGGGCAGGTCCAGTTCCTCGAGCGCGAGGCGGATGACCAGATTGGCGCTGTCGGGCGACCAGTGCAGCCTGAGCGTCACGCAGTCCCCCGGGGCACCAGGCGCTGGTGCCGGGCGCGGGCGCCGCGCTCGATCGCGGCCGAGGTGAGGCGGTCGACATTGAGGTCGTGGCGCAGGATCTCGAGCAGGCGCAGCTCGGTCATCTCGACCTTGCCGTCGGCGGCCGACACGTCGCAGGCCAGCGCATAGGCGGTCTCGTGCAGGTGGTCGGGCAGGGCCTGATCGACCAGACCGACCAGGGCGTCGATGCCGTCCTCGTCCTCGAACAGGTCGTTGACGACGCCGATGACGTTGCTCACCCGGTCGCGGTCGTAGCCGTCGAACACCGGCAGGATGTCGATGATCGAGAAGATCCACTTGAGTTCGCGGTCGGTGACCCGCTCGTCGGCGGTCGAGACCGCGACCATAACGGCGACAAGGGCATCCTGCGGGCTGAGGGAGTCGGTGGTCATGGGGCCTCGTGGGGACGGGTGGGCGGTGCGGGAGGCGGCAGATTAGGGCGGGCTGCTGCGCCGCACAAGCGCGGCCCGCATGCCGCATCGCGGTTGACCGCAGGGCAGGGTGCGACTAGCACTCGGCGCCGGACCCATCGCCGGAGAGGTGAGACAGATGACGACGCTGCGCGACATTGCCATGAACGCCAGGGCCTGGCCGTTCGAGGAGGCGCGCAAGCTGGTCAAACGCTTCGAGAAGCGCCCGCCCGAGAAGGGCTATGTGCTGTTCGAGACCGGCTATGGCCCCTCGGGCCTGCCGCATATCGGCACCTTCGGCGAGGTCGCGCGCACCACGATGATCCGCCACGCGTTCGAGACCATCTCGGACATTCCGACCAGGCTGTTGTGCTTCTCGGACGACCTCGACGGCATGCGCAAGGTGCCCGAGAACGTGCCGAACCCCGAGATGCTGCGCGAGCACCTGCAACGGCCGCTGACCTCGGTGCCCGACCCGTTCGGGGAGTTCGAGAGCTTTGGCCACCACAACAACGCGATGCTGCGCCGGTTCCTCGACACCTTCGGGTTCGACTACGAGTTCGCGTCCGCCACCGACTACTACCGGTCGGGCAGGTTCGACGAGATCCTGCTGCGCGCGGCCGAGAAATACGACGAGATCATGGCGATCATGCTGCCGAGCCTGCGCGAGGAGCGGCAGAAGACCTATTCCTGCTTCCTGCCGATCTCGCCCGAGACCGGGCGCGTGCTGTATGTGCCGATGAAGGAAGTGAACGCGAAGGACGGCACCATCACCTATGCGGGCGAGGACGGGCGCGACGTGACGGTGGCGGTGACCGGGGGCCGCGTGAAGCTGCAATGGAAGCCCGATTTCGGCGCGCGCTGGGCGGCGCTGGGCGTCGATTTCGAGATGTATGGCAAGGATCACGCCTCGAACACGCCGATCTATGACGGGATCTGCAAGGTTCTGGGCGGCACCGCGCCCGAGCATTACATCTACGAGCTGTTCCTGGACGACAATGGCGAGAAGATCTCGAAGTCGAAGGGCAACGGGCTGACCATCGACGAATGGCTGACCTATGCCTCGACCGAGAGCCTGGGCTACTTCATGTTCCAGAAGCCGCGCACCGCCAAGCGGATGTATTTCGACGTGATCCCGCGCGCGGTGGACGACTACCACCAGCAGTTGCGCGCCTACGAGGGGCAGGAGCCTTCGAGGCGGCTCGAGAACCCGGTCTGGCACATCCATTCCGGGCATCCGCCGAAGTCGGACCTGGCGGTGTCGTTCGCGATGCTGCTCAATCTCGCCTCGGCGGCGGCGGCTCAGGACAAGTCGGTGCTGTGGGGCTTCATCCGGCGCTATGCGCCCGAGGCGAGCCCGCAGACGCATCCCGGGCTCGACGCCGCGGCGGGGCATGCGGTGCGCTATTTCCTCGACCGGGTGGCGCCATCCAAGACCTTCCGGATGCCCGACGCGAAGGAGCGCGCGGCGCTTGGCGACCTGCGCGAGCGGCTGGCCGCGCACCGCGGGCCGCGCGACGGCGAGACCTTGCAGGACATCGTCTTTGCGGTGGGCAACGCGCACGGCTTCGAGCCGCTGCGCGACTGGTTCAAGGCGATCTACGAGGTGTTGCTGGGCGCCGAGCAGGGGCCGCGCTTTGGCGGGTTCGTGGCGATCTACGGGGTCGAGGAGACCGTCGCGCTGATCGACCGGGCGCTGGCTGGCGATCTGGCGGGGGCGGCATGAGCCAGGCGCTGGTCTGGGCCGGGATCGCGGTCGTCTTTCTGGGGGTGATCGGCGGGCGGATCGTGCTGTCGGCCGCGCTGGAATGCATCACCGCGCGGTTCCCCGAGGTGTTCGCGGCGCTGCGCGACTACGGCACGCCGGTGCTCAAGAAATTCTCGAGCGACGACAAGCGGGTGAGCCGGGCGCTGGCGGCCAAGATGCTGACCGGGTCGCTGCCGGCCCATCTGCGCGCGGACCCCCAGTTCGCCGCCATCGAGCGGTGGTGGCGGATCGCGGCGCTGGTGATGCTGGCGGGGTTCGGGTTGGTGGTGCTGGGCTTCGATCTGGCGACCCCGGGCTGAGGCGTCCCAGGCGAGGGAGGTGGTCCCAATTCGGGACGGTTTTTCTCCTCTGACGTGTGTTGAATTGTTTCACTTCCTCAAAAGTGGCATACTCCCCCCGCGCGGGGGAGTTCTTTTGTTTGCGCGCGCCATTGATCGAGGAGGGGAAGATGTTGTGCAGACCGTGGCGCCAGATCGGCGCCGTTGCGTTGGTGCTGGGCCTTGCGGCCTGCGCGGCACTCGAGGACAGCCCGATTGCAGAGTTGCGCTCGCCCTACGACCAACAGCCCATGTCGCTCCGGTTCGCCTCGGGGCCCGATGCGACGAAGAAGGGCGAGAGGCCGGGCAAGGTGCCGGGCAAGGCGTTCGACAGGGGGCAGGCGATCACGGACATTCTCGATAACCTGAAAGCGCCGTCGGCCGGAAAACTGAAAACGCGGATCGACAAGCTGCTTGCAACGCCGGGCTTGTCGAAAAAGATGGACGGCCTTGGCGGCATTCAGGCGCGCGCGGTGCTCGAGGTTGCGAAACTCACGCTTGGTCCGAATGGCAATTTTGGCGGAAAACTCGACGGCGAAGCGGTCGATGTCCTGGGCAAGATCGAGAGCTTCTATTACAAACCCGGCGAGCCGATGCATGTGACGGTGCAGATGATCACCTCGGCTTCAGGCGTTGGCGGCACATACAAACGGGCCGAGAAGTATCGGGTCGAGATCCCCGCCGGCGCAATGCATCTCGAACAGCGCACCGGGCCGGACGACAACATGTTCCCGATTTTCGGGAGCACGGCCTTTCCCGTCGCGAAACAGCCAGACCGGGTTTTCGATTGGAAGCTCTGGGCGGCCGGCGAGGATGTGCGGGTCACGGACTACTGGTGGACCGATGGATTCACCAACGACGTGCCGGTTTATCCCGATGATCAGAAATACACTCAGTCGACCGCGCCGGCCAATCTGAAGAGCATCTTCGAAGCCGACCCGGACGCCTGCTTCGACATGATGTTCGAGAAGAATCCGGGCGATCAGTCGCAGAACGGGGCGCTGGTGAATGGCGAGCTGCCGCCGGGCTCGGCGCCGCCCTATTACTGCCTCGGGCGCTGCGCGAATCCGCCGATCGTCAACACGCGCTGACTGTCGCTCGGCAGGCGCGCGCGGCCTGCCCTGGGCCCCGGGCTTGACCCGGGGCCACCTTGAGCCCTGACGATCCCGGGGCTCGGCCCGCGCGGCTCAGCGGCGCAGCGCGGCGGTGCCGTGCTGGTCGGCCGCGAGCAGCGCCTGTTTCAGTGCCGCGATGCGGTGGTCGTAGAAATGCGCGGTGGTGCCGGCGCGACCTTCCTCGATGGTCTCGAGGGCTGCCAGCCCCTCGGTGATCCGGCCCGCCGCGCGGCAGGCATCGGCACGCAGCGCGAAGCCGTAGCCGGTGATCTGGCGCGAGCCGGACGCGCGGTAAAGCTCGAGCCCCTTTTCCAGCCGCGCGAGGCCCAGCGCGCTGTCGCCGGTCATCGCCATCGCCCAGCCGAACACGATCTGCGACCAGGCCTCCCAGTAGGTGAAGCCGTTGCGCCGGCTGATCTGCCGCGCCCGCGAGGCGAGGTCGAGGGCGGTCGCCGCATCGTTCAGCGTCTGGTGCACCGAGGCCAGCACCGACAGGCCATAGGCGGCGGTGAAGTCGTGCGTCTCGGCCTCGACCGCCGCCTGCGCCTCGGCGGCGGCGGCGGCGGCATCGGCGGGGGCGGCCGCGCCGGTGTCGCACATCAGCGCGAGCGCCCACGCCTTCATGGCCAGATCGACGATGCGGGGTTCGGCGACGTAATACTTGCGCAGGGCGGTGCCCTCGACCGCCGGTCGCAGCGCCAGCGCCGCGTCGAACTGGGCGATCGCCTCGGGCAACTGGCCCAGCATGAAGCAGCTCATGGCGAGGCCGTGGCGGCCCAGAACGCCGAAGGCGGGATCGTGCGTGCGCTCGGTCAGCGCCAGCATCTTGAGCGCGAAGTCCTGCGCGAGATCGGCGCGCCCGCCGATCAGGTATTCGCCGCACAGGCCGTGCAGGATGGTGAACAGCTTGGCCTCGTCGCCATGCCCGGCAACCAGGTCGTGGAGGCGGTTGAGGTTGTCGGTGATGTCGCTCGAGCCCCAGCCGCGGGCCTCGAGCGGCACGCACAGCGTCTCGCGCAGCCGGATCTCGGTGGCGGTGCGGCTGTCGGGGTCGAGGTCGGCCTCGTTCTCGCGCAGCGCCGCGGTGAGGTGGGCGATCGCCTCGGAATTGGCCGACCGCGCGATCGCGCGCCCCGCGGCCTGCTCCCAGAAGGCGAGGGCGCGCGCGGACTGGCCCGCCAGGCTGCAATGGCGCGCCACCATTTCGGGGCGGCTGTCGACGAGGTCGGGGAACACCTGTTCGAGCACATCGGCGATGCGTGCATGCAGCGCCCGCCGGTGGCTTTTCAGCATGCTCTCGTAGGCGATGTCCTGCACCAGCGCGTGCTTGAAGGTGTAGGAGGCATCGGGCGGCATGCCGCGCCGGTGCAGCAGGTCGGCGTCGACCAACTGGTCGAGCGTCGAGCGCAGGATGTCCTCGGGCAGGCCGGTCACCGCGGCGATGGCGCGGTGCGTGAAGCTGCGCCCGATCGCGGCACCGATCGGCATCACCTTGTCGGCGAGCGGCAGGCGGTCGATCCGCGCCATCAGCGAATCGCGCAGCGTCGCGGGCAGGGCGAGCGGATCGGCGGCGCCGTGCCGAGTGCCCGGCTCGTGCGCCGCGGCGTCGAGCGCGGCCTTGGTCAGTTCCTCGATGAACAGCGGCACGCCGTCGGTCTTGTCGACGATCGCCTCGACCGGGGCCGCGCCGTGGCCCTGGATCAGGCTGGTCACGATCGCCGCCGATTCGGCGCGTCCCAGCCGGTTGATCTCGATCCGGGTGACGTTGGGCAGGCCGGACCAGCGCGAGACATAGTCCTGGCGGAAGGTGCAGATCATCAGCACCCGGTGCCCTTCCAGCCGCTCGATGGTCAGGTCGAGCAGTTCCTGCGTGGTCGGGTCGGTCCAGTGCAGGTCTTCGAACACGATCAGCACGGGCTTCTGCGCGGCAAGGCGGAACACCCGGTCGATCAGCGCGCGGATGGTGGCCTCGCGGATCTGGGCGCCGCCCAGGCCGGCGATGGGCGAGCCGGTCTCGTCGAAGGGCAGGCCGAGCAGGCGGGCATAGAGCGCGAGATTGGCGAGGTCGGACGGCGAGCCGGCCAGCATCTGCGACAGCTTGTGCAGCTTTTCGTCGGCGGTGTCGCCGGGCTCGAACCGGGCGGCGTATTCCAGGTGCGCGGCGACAGGATAGAGCGGGCTGCCGGTGTAATTCGCCGAGCATTGATACATCAGCCGCAGGTGCGGCTCGGCGGTCGCGCGGTCGGCCAGTTCGCGCGCCAGGCGCGACTTGCCGATCCCCGCCTCGCCGGTCAGCAGGACGACGTTGCCGTGCCCCTCGAGCGCGCGCTTCCACCGCCGGCGGAGCTGGCCCAGTTCCTCCTCGCGGTTGACGAACAGCGTGCGGGCGCCGCGCTGGCGGGCCTCGAACCGGGCGCCGGCGCTGCGCACCTCGCGCAGGCGGAAGGTCTGCACGGGGTCGCGGAA
>JAVVFE010000193.1:0-6281 GCA_032251175.1 Thermohalobaculum sp. | reverse complement strand
TCGGCGGCGCCCTTCTCGCAGCTTGCGACCTGCGCCTTGAGGTCGGCGATGTTGATGTCGGGCGCGCGGGCGGGGTATTTCGCCCCCGTCAGCAGCGCGCGCATCTCGGCCTCGCGGAACTGGCCGGTGGGGCCATCCACGAGCAGGAAGTTGTCGATCAGCACGCCCTCGTCCGCGACGATGCGGCTGTCGGGGGGCATCGAGCCCGGCGTCAGCCCGCCCACGTCGGTGTGGTGGCCGCGGGCGGAGGTGTAGAACAGCACCTCGGCGCCATTGTCGTCCCACACGGGCGTGACCACGGTGATGTCGGGCAGGTGCGTGCCACCGTTGTAGGGCGCGTTCAGCACGAACACGTCGCCCGGCCGCATGCCTGGGTTCTGCGCGATCACGGTGCGGACCGAGGCGGCCATCGAGCCCAGATGCACCGGCATGTGGGGGGCGTTGGCGATCAGGTCGCCGGCCGCGTCGAACACGGCGCAGGAGAAGTCGAGCCGTTCCTTGATGGTGACCGAGGCTGCGGTGTTTTCCAGCACCGCGCCCATCTGCTCGGCGATCGACATGTAGAGGTTGTTGAACACCTCGAGCATCACGGGGTCGGCCTGGGTGCCCACGGCCACGCCCGCGCGGGGCGCGATGCGGTGCAGGACCACATGGTCGTGGGCAGTGATGCGGGCCTGCCAGCCGGGTTCGATCACGATCGAGGTGTGAGGCTCGACCAGCACGGCGGGGCCGGTGAGGCGGTCGCCGGGGCGCATCGCCTTGCGCCGTACGAAGCGGGCGTCGTGCCATTCGCCCTGGCTGTAGAAGGGGGCGGTGAGGGCCACCTCGATCTGCGCCTCGGGGCGTTCGGCGGTCGGGTGGGTGGCTTCGGCGAGGTCGGCGGCGGCGCCGATCGCCTCGGCCGAGACCGCCTCGATCACGAGGGGGACGTCGCCCGCGTCGAAGCCGAAGCGGGCGCGGTGGGCCGCGCGGAAGGCCGCGCGCATCGCGGCGTCGGTGCCGAACGGGATGGGCAGCGCGGTGTCGGTGCCCTTGACCTTGAGCATCGCGGCCTGGACGAGGCGGATCTGGCCCGGCGCCACGCCCTGGCGCTCGACCTCCATATGCGCGTCCGAGCCGAGGCGGTCGAGGTCGGCCGCGGCCTGGAGGCGGCTGTCGGGCGCGAGCACCGCCTCGACCGCCTGCTGGCGGCTTGCGCGGATGTCGGCGAGCCCCATGCCGTAGGCCGAGAGCAGCGAGGCCATCGGGTGGACGAGGCAGGTCTCCATGCCCAGGATGTCGGCGATGAGACACGCGTGCTGCGCCCCCGCGCCGCCGAACACCGCAAGGCAGTATTCGGTGACGTCGTGGCCCTGCTGGACGCTGATCTTCTTGATCGCGTTGGCCATGTTCTCGACCGCGATCTTCAGGAAGCCGTCGGCCAGTTCCTCGGGCGATTTGGCGACGCCTGTCGCCATCGCCTCGAACCGCGCGCGGGCCGCAGCGGCGTCGAGCGGGCGGTTGCCTTCGGGCCCGAAGATGGCGGGAAAGAATTCCGGGCGCAGCTTGCCGGTGAGCACGTTCGCGTCGGTCACCGCGAGCGGGCCGCCGCGACCGTAGCAGGCGGGGCCGGGGTTGGCGCCCGCGCTCTCGGGCCCCACGCGAAGACGCGTGCCGTCGAATTGCAGCAGCGAGCCGCCGCCGGCCGCGACGGTGTGGATGTTCATCATCGGCGCGGTGATGCGCACGCCCGCGACCATGGTGTTGAGCACGCGCTCGTATTCGCCCGCGTAGTGGCACACATCCGTGCTGGTGCCGCCCATGTCGAAGCCGATGACCTTGCCAAAGCCTGCGATCTCGGCGGTGCGGGTGCAGCCCACCACGCCGCCGGCGGGGCCCGACAGGATCGCGTCCTTGCCCTGGAAGAAGCGCGCATCCGTCAGCCCGCCCGAGGACTGCATGAACATCAGCTTCGCGCCGAGGTCGGCGGCCTCGTCCGCGCCCTCGAAGGCGGCGGCGACGCGGTCGACGTAAGATCGCAGGATCGGGCTGAGATAGGCATCCACCACGGTGGTGTCGCCGCGGCTGACCATCTTCATCAGCGGCGAGACCTCGTGGCTGACCGAGACCTGCGGGAAGCCGATGGCGCGGGCGAGGCGCGCGGCCGCGGCCTCGTGCGCGCGGTGGCGGTAGCCGTGGACGAAGACGATGGCGACCGCGCGCAGGCCCTCGTCATACGCGGCCTGAAGGTCGGCGCGCAGGCGCGCCTCGTCCAGCGGGCGCTCGACCGTGCCGTCGGCGCGGATGCGCTCGTCGGCCTCGATGGTGCGGCTGTGCAGCAGTTCGGGCAGCACGATGTGGCGGGCAAACAGGTCGGGGCGATTCTGGTAGGCGAGGCGCAACTGCTGGCCGAGGCCCCGCGTCGTCACCAGCGCCGTGGGCGCGCCCTTGCGCTCCAAAAGCGCATTTGTCGCAACCGTGGTGCCCATCTTCACCCGGCCGATGCGCGCCGGCGGGATGGCTGCGTCGGGGGCGAGGCCGAGAAAGCCGCGAATCGCATGGAGGGCGGCATCGGCGTAATGCTCGGGGTTTTCCGACAGCAGCTTGCGGGTGGCCAGCTTCCCCCCCGGATCGCGGGCCACGATATCGGTAAAGGTGCCGCCGCGGTCGATCCAGAAGTCCCAAGCGCCGTCCGACATCGCCCTCGCCCCTTGCATCGCGCAGCATCGAGCCCACTTAGACATGGACTCCGCTCCGATTAGACGATTAGTCTGGGCAGGGAAAGAGAGGGAGACTCGGATGATCCTGGCCTTCGTCGCGATCGCCCTGATGGGCGCGGGGCTCGTGCACCTCACCCGGCAGAAACCGCAGCCGCGCGCGATCCCCGTGCGGGTGCGCAGCGCAACGCGCCCCCTGCCGCCGCGCCGCTGACGCAGCGGCCGACGCCCCCTGCCGATGGTCGCCGACCTGGTGCTGCGCCCGGGCGCGGCGCGTGATCTTGCGTCTATTCGCGAGATCCTGAACGCCGAGATCGCGGGCGGCACCGCGAGTTGGACTGAAACCCCGAAAACCGCCGATGACATGGCCGCCTGGCTTGCCGCGCGCGAGGCCGGGGGCTTCCCCGTGATCGTCGCGGACGAGGCCGGGCGTATCGCGGGCTATGCGAGTTTCGGCCCCTTTCGGGCGGGCGAGGGGTATCGCTTCACGGTGGAACACTCGGTCTATGTCGCAGCCCATGCCCGGCGCCGCGGCATCGCGCGCGCCCTGCTGGTGCGCCTGATCGCCGAGGCCCGCGCGCGCGGCCTGCGGCGCATGGTGGGCGGGGTCGGCGCCGATCAGGGGCCGAGCCTGGCGCTGCACCGGGCGCTGGGCTTCGAGCAGCAGGGGCGGCTGGCGGGCGTGGGCTGGAAGCGGGGCCGCAGCCTGGACCTGGCGCTGATGGTGCTGGCGCTGGAGGACGCGGCCGGCGCCTGAGCCGGTGCATCGCGCCCCGTGCGCGCCCCGTGCCACCGAGCCCCGCGCGCCCCGTGCGGCGCGATGACGCTGCGACTCACCATGCCTTGAGGCGACGTGCGATTCGGGCGTGATACCATCGCGACCATGTCGATCTGGACCCGAATCAGAGAGAGCCTCGCCGCCCTCGCCCGTGGCGAGCCGCTGAGCCGTGTCTTCGAGCGGCTGTCCACCCCGCCCGAGTGCACGGTCGCCTTCACCATCGCGGTGATCGCGCTGGGCGCCAAGATGGCCAAGGCCGACGGCCGGGTGACGCGCGACGAGGTGGCGGCGTTCCGCGAGATCTTCAGCATCCCGAAGGCCGAGGAGGAGAATGCCGCGCGCATCTACAACCTTGCGCGCACCGATGTCGCGGGCTTCGACGTCTATGCCGCGCGCATCGCCCGGATGTTCGGGGACCGCCCCGAGATGCTGGCCGACCTGCTGGAGGGGCTGGTCTACATCGCCGTCGCCGATGGCGATTATCACCCGGCCGAGGCGGCGTTCCTCGACGAGGTCGCGCGGATCTTCGGCATCCCCGAGGCAAAGTTCCGCGCGATCCGCGCGCGCCAGCTGCCGGGCGAGATCGACCCCTGGGCGGTGCTGGGCCTTGCCCCCGGCGCCGAGCCTGCCGAGCTGCGCACGACCTACCGCGCGCTGGTGCGCGAGCTGCACCCCGACCGCATGATCGCCCGCGGCGTGCCGCACGAGGCCCGGCGCCTTGCCGAACAGCGGCTGGCGGTGGTGAACGACGCCTATGCCCGGCTGCGGGCCGAGATGGCGGAGTGAGCGGCGGTTTTCGGTGCCGCCGGGGCGCGCGTCCGCCCTGCCCATCCCCGCTGCGCCCCGGGCTTGACCCGGGGCGCGCGCCTCGATGGCTCGGCACCTGGTGTCCGCGAGGCCCCGGGTCAAGCCCGGGGCAGCGGGGGGCGTGGAGCGCGCGGGGCAGGGGGCGCGCGGGGCAGGGAAGGCGCCGCCGGGATAAACCGAGGCGGCGGCGGCCTTGTGGTGCGTGATCCGTCTAGGCCCCGGGTCAAGCCCGGGGCAGCGGGGGAAGTGGCGTGGGCCGGGGCAAGGGGCGCGCGGGGTGCGCCGGACGAGAACCGGATCCCGGGCGCCCGCTCAGCCCAGCGCGGCGAAGGTGCCGCCGTGATAGACCAGCGCCTTGCCCGCGTGGCGCGAGAAGGCCAGCACCCGGCCCATCAGGATATCGTGATCGCCGGCCGCCACCCGCTGGTGCATGGCGCAGTCGAAGCGGGCGAGGGTGCCCTCGATCAGTGGCGCGCCGTGCAGGCCGGGCGCCCACGAGACGGTTCCGAACTTGTCCGCGCCGCGGGTGGCGAACACCCGCGCGACGCCTTCCTGATCGGCCGCGAGCACGTTCACGGCAAAGCCGTCCGAGGCGCAGAAGATCCGGTAGCTGGCCGCCGTATGCGCAAGGCAGACCAGCAGCAGCGGCGGGTCGAGCGACACCGAGGTGAAGGAATTCGCGGTGAAGCCCACCGGCTCGCCGGTCCCGCGCTCCATCGCGGTCACGATGGTCACCCCGGTCGCGAAGGCGCCGAGCGCGTGGCGCAGGCCGGCGGTGTCGGTCGGGGGGTGCATCATGGTCCGGTCTCTCCGCGGGGTCACCGCTTTCGGGGTCACCGCTTACATAGTGCGCCCGCGCGGTTCAGACAGGCTCGGCCTCGCCCGCCAGCCACGCGGCCAGCAGGACGCGCGCGATGGCATCGACCCGGGGCGAGCCGAAGCGCGGGTGGCGGCCGTCGAGCATCTCGGCCAGCTCGGCCCGCGGCAGCCAGAGCGCGTCCTCGAGTTCGGTGGGGTCGCGGGTGATCCGGTCCGTCAGCGCCTGGGCGGTGCAGCCCAGCATCAGGCTTGCCGGGAAGGGCCAGGGCTGGCAGGCGAGGTAGCGCACATGGCCGACCCGGACCTGTGTCTCCTCCCACACCTCGCGGCGCACGGCGTCCTCGATGGTCTCGCCCGGCTCCATGAAGCCGGCGAGGCAGGAATAGAGGCCCGCGGGCCAGGGCTGCTGGCGGCCGAGCAGGACGCGCGCGCCGTCGGTCACCAGCATGATGACCACGGGGTCGGTGCGCGGGAAGTGCAGCGCGCCGCACGCGCCGCAGCGCCGCCGCCAGCCGCCGTCTTCGGGCGCGGTGGGCGCGCCGCAGCGGGCGCAGCGGGGGTGCGTCTCGTGCCAGCCCAGCACGCCCTTGGCGGTGGCGGCGATGGCGGCTTCGGGCGCGGTGAGCTGGGCCGCGATCGAGCGCAGGTCGATGAACTTGCGCCCGTCCGGCAGGCGGGGGTCGGGGCCTTCGGCGCCGAGCGGCGGCAGGTCGGCGGCGAAGCGCGGCGCGCCGTCCACCAGGCCCAGGAACACCGGCGCCTCGTGCGCCTCCGTGAGCAGGGGGTCGTCGCCCGCGACCCAGCCGAGCGCCGGGGCCGCACCGAGGTCGATCGCGAGCCGCCCGGCCGAGAGCGGCAGCACGCGGGCCGCGGGCGTGGCCAGAAGGGCTGCCGCCTCGCGCCGCAGATGCGCCGCGCGGTCGAGCGCCGCGCCGCCGGCGGCAAAGGTGATGGGCTGGGAGAGGGACATCGGACGCCTGCCGGGGGATGGGTCGGGGAGCCCCTCAATGCCAGACCGCCGCGGGGGGTGCAATGCCGCGCACCCGAACGGCACCGCCGCACACCCGGTTGTGTTGCCTGCGCCGAATCGCTATATCCCCGGGCGAGAGGTTGGCGCGGGCGAGCGCCTCGCCAACCCGGTCAGGTCCGGAAGGAAGCAGCCGTAACGAGCCCCGCTTGGG
>JAVVFE010000192.1:0-6287 GCA_032251175.1 Thermohalobaculum sp. | reverse complement strand
CCGCCAGCGCGCGCCCGATCAGCGCCTCGCCCTCGGCCGTCAGCGCCGCCCCGGCGGCGACCGCCTCGGCCGATTGCGTGGCCGCCTCGGCCAGCGCGCCGAGGCGCGCGCGGCGCAGCGCCACCAGCCCCGCCGCCGGATCCGCCTGCGACAGCAGCCGCGCGCTCAGCGCCGCCGGAAAGCTTGCGTCGCCGGCCAGCGCCTCACGCAGCCGTGCCGCGCTCGCACCGACCTCGCGCTCGGTTGCCTCGAGCCGCGCGCCCGTGTCGGCCGCCGAAACGCCGAACAGCGTCGCCGCGTAGGCATTCGTCGCCGCGTCGACCGCGAGGCCCCGGCGCATCCGCTCCACCGGCCCCGAGATCAGCCCGCGCACGGCCTCGGCGTTGCGCTCGGCCGCGTCCTCGCCGGCCATCAACGCGCGGAAGCTGACATCGTCGATCTGCTCCAGCAGCGCGATGTCGACCTGCTGGCGCAGCGAAATCATCGTCTCGGTGCGCGTGTGATCGGCCATCCCGGCGGCTTCGCCCTCGCCCAGCGCAATCGCGCGCAACCGCGCGAACAGCGGCTCGACCCTGGCCGCGGCCTCGGCGTCGAGCGTCGCGTAGGTTGCCGCAGCGTCAGCATACTTTTCCTCCGCCCCCGACGAGACATCGGACAGCAGGGCCTCGAGCGGCGGGTCGTAGGCCAGCGCCCGGGCCAGTTCGGCGCCGGTAAACAGGTTGACCTCGGCGCGCATGGTGCGGATCGCGTCCAGCGCGCGCAGATCCTCGCCGACCAGCGCATCGATGACGTCGCGCGTCGCGCCGACCGCGACCTCGCCGCCGGCGACCAGTGCGGCATGGGCCTCCTCGACCATCGGGCCGATATGGGCGCGCGCTGCCGCCAGCGCATCGACCAGATCGACCAGACGCGCGGCCTCCTCGACGCCACCGCTCAACGCGCGCGCGCGCGCTTCGGCCAGCGCCGCGCCGCGTTCGGTCAGGCGCGGCACCTGGGCGTGCAGCGGCGCGGCCGTCTCGCCCGGAAGCGCGTCGATCGCGGCGCCCAGCCGCGCGACGCGATCGGCAAAGGCCGCTTCGGCGGCGCGCAGGCTGTCGCGGTCATGCGCGGCGTCGATCGCCGAGACCGCCGCGACCACCGCCTGCACCTCGCCCATCACCGCCGAGGCGGCCTCGACCTCGGGGATCATGCGCGCCCGCAGGCCGTCGAACTCGCCCCGCACCAGGTTGAAGGCAACGATCGCCACTGCCGCCGTCGCGACCGCGAGCCCGGCCAGCCCGATCACGATCAGCGTGAGGCTGCGCCCAAGGCTGGCGTGCCGGCCGTCCGGCTCCTTCTGAATGCGACGTTTGACTTCCTGATCCATCGAGCGCCCCCAGATCACACATGGCGGCCAGCTCTGCCGCCCCAGACCATCTGCCGGCAGCAGGGACCTCTCCCCGCCGCCGACCGGCTCAGCTTTGCGGGCCGCCCAGCGGCGCATAGCGCCCGTCGGGGCCGATCACGGTCAGGAACACGTCGTCGAGCCCCTGGTTGTCGTCCGCGCCATAGCGCGCGACCAGGCCGCCGAGATCGACCTCGCCCAGCGCCGCCGCCACCGCCATGAACCCCGCCTGGGTTGGCGCGGGGCCGGTGCGGCGCAGCGTCTCGGCAGCGATGCGCCCTGCCAGATACCCCTCCAGCGAGACGAAGCCGGGTTCGGCCCCGGGGTCGCTCGCCGCCAGCGCGTCCTGATACGCCGCCACCACCGGCAGGCTGCGGTCCCAGGGGAACGGCACCACCTGGCTGACGATCACCCCCACGCCATCAGCGCCCAGTTCGCGCGCCAGCGCGTCCGACCCGACGAACGAGATGTTCACGAAGGTCGCGTCCAGCTTCAGCTTGCGGGCGTTGCGGATGAACGCGGCGGCGGGCTTGTAGGCGCCGACCATCACCACCGCCTGCGGATCGGCCTTGCGGATCTCGATCAGCGCGGCCTTCACCGCCACCGTGTTGCGGGCATAGGTGCCGCGCGCGGCCAGCGCCATGCCGCGCCGGCCCAGCGCCGCCTCGACCCCCTCGAGCCCGGCGCGCCCGAAGGCGTCGTCCTGGTAGAGAATGGCGATCCGTTCCAACTTGCGCTCGTCGACCAGCAGGCGCATCCACGCCTCGGTCTCGGCCCCGTACGAGGCGCGCACGTTCAGCACGTTGCCCAGCGCCGCGTCGCGCAGGAAGCCCGCGCCGGTGAAGGGGCCGACGAACGGCATCCCGGCCTTGGCGGCGATCGGCTGGATGACCTTCGCGGTCGGCGTGCCAACCGCGCCGATCAGGCCGAACACCGCGCCCTCGGACGCCAGCGTGCGGACCGCCTCGATCGAGCGGCCAGGCTCGTAGCCGTCGTCGCGCGTCGCCAGCGTCAGCCTGCGGCCGTGGATGCCGCCGGCGCGGTTCACCTCCTCGAACGCGGCGCGCAGGCCTGCGTTCATCGCGGTGCCCAGCGCCGCGGCCGGCCCCTCGAAGGCGGCCACCTGCGCCCAGGCGATGGCATCGGTCGCCACGCCGTCGCCGGCGCGCGACAGGCCCCCCGCAAGCAGCAGGGCGGCGGCGCCAGCCATCAGGGTGCGTCTGTTCATGATCCCTCCCAACGCGGTCTTGCTCAACCTCAACCGAGGGGATACGAAACTTCTGAAGATATCGTTTCGCCGCCGCCTGCCCCGCGGGCCTTCCGGCTTGCCGCGCGCCGCCGGATGCGGTATCGGGCGCACGCTGCCGCTGCAGGCGCGACCCCACGCGGACACGCAACCGCACACGCTGGCGTGTGGCGCGCGGACGTGATCGGACGCCGCAGCGGTTGTGTGGCAGACTGCCGGGCGGCGCGCACCGGGCCCGCATTGCCGGCCGCATTGGCCACGAGCAAAGGACGCAGCATGCATCGCCTTGCCGAAAACCTGCAATTGATGCACCCTTTGAAGTGCGGGGACGTGGGGTATCCTTAAGATGAATGTATCGACGCATAACAGTCACATGCCCGGCGACGTGGTCTCGAACGCTCCGAAGCCGCCGAATTCGCTGGCGGGCAGCGGGCTCGATGACGTCTTTCTGATCGATCTCCTGACCAAGACGATCGACAGCGTGGGGCTCGAGCGCCCGTCCGAGATCGCGCTGGCGATGAAGCTGCCGCGCTGGATCGTGGACGAGCTGCTGGAGATGGCGGTCGAACTGAAGCTGTTCTACGCCGCGGGCCAGTTGGGCGCGAACCTCAATGCCGAGATGCGCTACCTGATGACCGATCGCGGCCGCGAGCGCGCGCAGGAGGCGTTCGACAAGAACCAGTGGATCGGCCCCGCGCCGGTGCCGCTCGAACAGTTCGTGGCGCAGGCGCGCAACCAGTCGATCAAGGGCGAGACGCTGACCCGCCAGATGCTGGAGGACGCATTCTCCGACCTCACGCTCTCCGAATCGGTGATGCAGCAGCTTGGCCCTGCGGCGAATTCCGGCCAGTCGATCATGCTGTTCGGCCCTCCCGGCAACGGCAAGTCGACCATCGCCGAACATTTCTGCCACGCCTACCGCCAGGCCGTGTTCATCCCGCATGCCATCGAGGTCGATAACCAGGTCATCACGCTCTACGACCCGACCGTGCACATCGCGGTCGAGGATCACGCCGACAGCGACTCGCCGCTGCGCCGCAGCCATGCCGCGCACGACCAGCGGTATGTGATGTGCCGCCGCCCGGCGGTGATTGCGGGCGGCGAGCTGTCGCTCGAGAAGCTCGACCTCGCCTACAGCCCCGAGGCCCGGATCTACGAGGCGCCCTACCAGCTCAAGGCCTGCGGCGGCGTGTTCGTGGTCGACGACTTCGGCCGCCAGCGGCACAAGCCGCAGGAGCTGGTGAACCGCCTGATCGTGCCGCTGGAAAACCGGATCGACTATCTGTCGCTCAGGACCGGGCGCAAGTTCGAGGTGCCGTTCGACACGCTGGTGATCTTCTCGACCAACATCGCGCCGGAAACCCTGCTCGACACCGCCGGCCTGCGCCGCATCCGCTTCAAGATCCCGATCATGCCGCCCGACCGCAACCAGTTCGTGCGCATCTTCGCGCGCACCGCCCAGCGCAACGGCATGGCGCTGGACGAGGAGACGCTGGCCTTCGTGCTGTTCGAGCTTTATGCGAAAACCCCGAACGCGACGTTCCACGCCTTCCACCCCCGCTTCCTGGTCGAACAAAGCCTCGCGATCTGCGCCTATGAAGGGGTCGAGCCGCAGTTGCGACCCGATTTCCTGCGCCGCGCCTGGGCGCACATGGTGACGCAGACGGCGAGCTAGGGAGCGGACCCATATCATTATGCGGACTGCGACGAGCTTGAGCGCTGCGAGGAAATTGTTTTCGGATCGATCATACCGGGTTGCGACGCCGCAGAACTGCTTGATGCGGTTGAAAAAGCGCTCGACGAGGTTTCGCTGCCTGTAGACCCATGCATTGAAGGCGAAGCTGTCCTTGCGGATGGAACGGGGCGGGATGTTCGCCCAGGCCTTCTTCTCGACGCAGGCGTTGCGGATGACGTTGGTGTCGTAGGCACGGTCGGCGATCAGGGTTGCGCCGGAAGCCACGAGGGGAAGCATCTCAGCGGCGGCAGGCGCATCGCCGGCCTGCCCCGCGGTCAGGATGATCTTCACCGGCCGACCCTCCGCGTCGACGAGCGCGTGGATCTTGGTGCTCAGCCCGCCGCGTGAACGTCCCATGCAACGATCCCCGCCTGCCTCGGGCCCCCCCTTTTGACCGCGGCGCCGTGCTGGTGAACGCGGACGCAGGAACTGTCGATCATCACGATGGCGCCGTCGTAAGCCGCTGACACCGCGTCGAGAAGCCGGTCCCACACCCCGCCGCACGCCAGCGCACGAACCGGTTGTAGAGCGTCGTGCGCGGGCCGTAGCAAGCCGGCGCGTCGCGCCACATCAGCCCGCCCCGGATCGCGTGGATGATCCCCGAGATCACCTTGCGATCATCCACCCGAGGCACGCCGCGCGGCTTGTGTTTGATCCCGACTTTTGATGGTGCATTGTTTTCCCAAGGATGTGGGGATGCACTATGGGCCAGGTTCTGCACGGCAGCGCCACCACGACAGAGGCGGGCCCGGTGCCTGAGATCATAGAAACCATCGTCTATCGCCTCGACGAACTGTCCGATGCGGCAAAGGACGCGGCGCGCCGTTGGTGTCGCGAGGGCGCCTTCGACCATACCGCTCAGGCCGCGATGTCCGCGGGCGCGAGGCCGAGCATCTCGCGCGCCTGACGCCAGCTCGCGACGGGGCGCTCGTGGCGTTCGCAAACCCCGACCACGCGGCGCACCAGCGCGGCGTTCGAGGGCGCGAGGGTATCGCGGTCGAGCCGGACATTGTCCTCGAGCCCGGTGCGGGCATGGCCATCGGCTGCGACCGACCATTCGTTGAGCGTGATCTGGTGCTGCCCGATGCCGGCCGCGCACCACTCGGCGCCGGGGGCGAACCGCCCGACCGTGCGGACGTAGTGGTCGAACACGTCGCGGTCGACCGACATGGCGTTCTTCACGCCCATGACGAACTGGATGTAGGGCGCGCCGGGGATGCGCCCGTCGCGGTGCATCGCGACCGCCTGATGGATCTGGCCGAGGTCGAAGGCCTCGATCTCGGGCTTGACGCCATGGGTCCGCATCTCGGCGGCGAGCCAGTCGACGAGATCGGGGCTGTTCTCGTAAACCCGGGTCGGAAAGTTGGTCGAGCCGACCGTGAGCGAGGCCATGTCGGGCCGCAGGCTCAGCATCCCGCCGCGCTCGCGCCCGGCGCCCGACCGCCCGCCGGTCGAGAATTGCGCGATCATGCCGGGGCAGTGGGTGCGCAGCCCGTCCAGCAGGCGGGCGAATTTCTCGGGGTCGGAACTCGGGGTCTGGTCGTCGTTGCGGACATGGGCATGCACGATGCTGGCGCCGGCCTCGAACGCCTCGTGGGTCGATTCGACCTGCTCGGCCACGGTGATCGGCACCACGGGGTTGTTCGCCTTGGTGGGCAGCGAGCCGGTGATGGCGACGCAGATGATGCAGGGCTTTGCGGCGGCATGCGCCATGGCGGCTCTCCCGGGATTGCAGGGTTGGGGTCAGGCGGCGGCGCCCGCGGGCATCTTCGCCAGCGCATCGAGGAAGAACGGCCGGAAGCCCGCCGGGTGCTCGCTCATCGGGAAATGGCCAAGCTCGTCCATCACCGTCAGCGTCGCGCCGGGGATGGCGGCGGCGGTGCGGGCCGCGTCCTCGGGCGTGCAGGTCAGGTCATAGGCGC
>JAVVFE010000191.1:0-6294 GCA_032251175.1 Thermohalobaculum sp. | reverse complement strand
GAGCATCGGTCTCCAAAACCGAGGGTCGCGGGTTCGAGTCCTGCTGCCCCTGCCACCATCCCGCCCCGGGCGATCGCGCGGGCTGGGGCCGACCGAGGAGACGATCATGATGAACCCGGCGCAGTTCGTGGCCCAGGTGCGCTCCGAGGCGACGAAGGTCGTGTGGCCTTCGCGCAAGGAGGCGGGCCTGACGACGGTGATGGTGTTCGTCATGGCGGTGATCGTCGCGATCTTCTTCTTCTCGGTCGACCAGCTTCTCAGCCTGGGGGTCGAGCTTCTGCTCTCGCTCTGACGCGGGGCCGATCAGGGCTTGATTTCGGCAGGGTTGAGGGATAGTCCCGGCAGGCTTCTCAATCAGTTTCGGCGCGCGGCGATTCGCGTTCGCGCGCCTTTGCGGTTGAAGCAAGTGGTGCAAGGGCTGGAACAGGCAGGGTTTTCCACCTGCCGGCGCAGCCCGGCGCGGAACGGGCAGGCGGTCGGTGGCGGGCAGGCAACGCCCCGGCAGAGCGGTAAAAGGCGGCACGACACGATGGCGAAGCGCTGGTATTCGGTCCACGTCCTCTCGAACTTCGAGAAGAAGGTCGCCGAAGCGATCCGCGATGCCGTGCGCCAGCAGGGCCTTGAGGACGAGATCGAGGACGTGATGGTCCCGACCGAGGAGGTCGTGGAAATCCGCCGCGGCCAGAAGATCAATGTCGAGCGTCGCTTCATGCCGGGCTATGTGCTGGTCAAGATGCAGATGACCGACCGCGCCTATCACGCGATCAACGACATCCCGCGCGTCACCGGCTTCCTGGGGCCGCAGGGGCGCCCGACGCCGCTGCGCGACTCGGAGGTTGCGCGCATCCTGAACCAGGTCGAGGAGGGGCTGGAGCGGCCGCGTCCCTCGATCACCTTTGAGATCGGCGAGCAGGTCAGCGTCACCGACGGCCCGTTCGAGGGCTTCACCGGACTTGTCGAGGATGTCGACGAGGGCAATTCGCGCCTGAAGGTCAGCGTCTCGATCTTCGGCCGGGCGACCCCGGTCGATCTGGAATACTCGCAGGTCTCGAAACCGACCTGACGGGTTGCACCCCGTGGGAGGCGAGGGCGGCGCGCCGTCCGGACCGGACCACGCTTTCGTGAAGCGCCCCGCGACGCGACGCAGGGCCGGAGAGAAAAGGAAGAACGATGGCAAAGAAGGTCATCGGCACGATCAAGCTTCAGGTGTCGGCCGGCAAGGCCAACCCGTCGCCCCCGATCGGCCCCGCGCTGGGTCAGCGCGGCGTGAACATCATGGCGTTCTGCAAGGAATTCAACGCCAAGACCCAGGATCTGGAGCCGGGCGCACCGTGCCCGACGATCATCACCTATTACCAGGACAAGTCGTTCACCTTCGAGATCAAGACGCCGCCGGCGTCGTTCCTGATCAAGAAGGCGGCAAAGGTGCCGGGCGGCTCGGCCAAGCCCGGGCGCGAGGTCAAGGGCTCGATCACGCTCAAGCAGGTCCGCGAGATCGCCGAGGTCAAGATGAAGGACCTCAACGCGAACACCGTGGAAGCCGCGATGCAGATCATCGTGGGCTCGGCGAAGTCCATGGGCATCGAGGTGAAGTGATGGCGAAGATCGGCAAGCGCATGACGGCGATCCGCGCCGCCACCGAGGGCAAGGCCAACCTGCCGCTCGACACGGCGATCGCGCTGATCAAGCAGAACGCCAAGGCCAAGTTCGACGAGACCATCGAGGTCGCGCTGAACCTGGGCGTGGATCCGCGGCACGCCGACCAGATGGTCCGCGGCTCGGTCAACCTGCCCAACGGCACCGGCAAGTCGGTTCGCGTCGCGGTGTTCGCGCGCGGCGCCAAGGCGGACGAGGCCCGCAAGGCGGGTGCGGACGTCGTCGGCGCCGAGGACCTGATGGAGACCGTGCAGTCGGGCAAGATCGACTTCGACCGCTGCATTGCCACCCCGGACCTGATGCCGGTGGTCGGGCGGCTCGGCAAGATCCTCGGCCCCCGCGGGCTGATGCCGAACCCCAAGATCGGCACGGTCACAATGGACGTGGCGCAGGCGGTGCTGGACGCCAAAGGCGGCCAGGTGCAGTTCCGCGTCGAGAAGGCGGGGATCATCCACGCGGGCGTCGGCAAGGTCAGCTTCGACGACACCAAGCTTGCGGAGAACATCCGCGCGCTGGTCGAGGCGGTCACCCGTGCCAAGCCCGCGGGCGCGAAGGGAACCTATCTGAAGAAGCTGTCGCTCAGCTCGACGATGGGCGCCGGCGTGTCGGTCGCGCTCGACAGCCTGAGCGCCTGAGATCATGCGGCGCGGGCCCCGGGGCCCGCGCCGCATGCCGAGATCCCCGGCCGCGGCCGGGGGTGACGGGGCGAAAGCCCCACCTGTCCGAGACGGCGGGCGGCCCTTCGCGGGGCAGAAGTCCTGCCATAGACGGGGAACGAACGAGATCAGCCCAAGCCGCTTGTCGGCGCCGGCTTTTCCTGGTCGGGACCCCGGACGGGAGACCCCGAGTCGCTGCGACCGGCACGCCCGGCCGCAGCGTGACTGAGCCGGCCGAGGGGAATGTTCCCCGAAGCCAAACTTGGAGACGACTGTGGATAGAGCCCAAAAAGCACAGACGGTCGAAGACCTCGACCGGATCTTTGCGGACTCTGGTGTCGTGGTGATTGCCCACTACGCCGGCCTCACGGTTGCCGAGATGTCGGACCTCCGCGCCCAGATGCGTGCAGTGGGTGGTGGGGTCCGGGTCGCCAAGAACCGGCTCGCCAGGATCGCCCTGGAAGGCAAGCCCTGCGAAGGCATGGGTGCGTTCCTGAAGGGGCAGACGGTGCTCGCCTATTCCGAGGATCCCGTCGCCGCGGCCAAGGTCGCGGACGCGTTCGCCAAGAAGAAGGACAAGTTCCAGATCGTTGGCGGCGCCATGGGTGGGGAAATCCTCAACCCCGACGGGGTGAAGGCAGTGGCAGCCATGCCCTCGCGCGAGGAGCTCATCTCCTCGATCGTGGGCATGCTCATGTCGCCCGCCGGCAACCTCGTTGCAGCGATCACCGCGCCTGGCAGCCAGCTCGCAGCCATCTGCGAGACCCTGGAAACAAGGGAAGCGGCCTGACATCGACGTGACTTCGTGGCGCCGGCGTGGACGCGATCCACGCCCAGACCCACACCTGACATGAACGGAATGGAAGAGAGACATGGCTGATCTCGCGAAACTGGCCGAAGAACTCGTCGGCCTCACGCTGCTGCAGGCGGCGGAACTGAAGAACATCCTCAAGGACAAGTACGGCATCGAGCCGGCGGCTGGTGCCGTGGCCGTCGCGGCCGTCCCTGGTGCCGGCGCTGCCGCCCCGGTCGAGGAAGAAAAGACCGAGTTCGACGTCATCCTGGTCGAAGCCGGCGAAAAGAAGATCAACGTCATCAAGGAAGTCCGCGCCATCACCGGCCTGGGCCTCAAGGAGGCGAAGGATCTGGTCGAGGCCGGCGGCAAGGCCGTCAAGGAGCAGGTCTCGAAGGACGAGGCCGCCAAGATCAAGAAGCAGCTCGAAGAGGCCGGCGCCAAGGTCGAGCTCAAGTGATCGTGCGCGTGGCACGCGCCACGCGGGATCGATGAAAAACGGCTGGATCCGCCACATTGGCGGGTCCGGCCCGCGTCGTCTCAGGGCCTGAGGAGCCGGGATCGCCCGGCGCAGGCCCTTGGACGGCGCGGAAGGGTCCGGGAACGGTCGGCCGGGGCGCCGATCGGACGGATTGGACCCATATCCGCACCAGAACCGGCGTGCAGCGGCTGCCCCTGAGCCGAGGCGCGTGGACGCAGGACCCGAGGTACAGATGGGCAATATGTTTTCCGGACGGAAGCGTATTCGCAAGTTTTTTGGCAAGATCCGCGAAGTCGCGGAGATGCCGAACCTGATCGAGGTTCAGAAAAGCTCTTACGACCTTTTTCTCGAGTCCGGGGACGGACCGAAGCCCACCGATGGCGAGGGGCTTCAGGGCGTGTTCCAGTCGGTTTTTCCGATCAAGGACTTCAACGAGACCGCGGTGCTCGAGTTCGTGAAATACGAGCTTGAGGCGCCGAAGTATGACGTCGAGGAATGCCAGCAGCGCGACATGACCTATTCGGCGCCGCTGAAGGTCACGCTGCGCCTGATCGTGTTCGATGTGGACGAGGACACCGGCGCCCGGTCGGTCAAGGACATCAAGGAGCAGGATGTCTATATGGGCGACATGCCGCTCATGACCTCGAACGGCACCTTCGTGGTGAACGGCACCGAGCGTGTGATCGTGAGCCAGATGCACCGGTCCCCGGGCGTCTTCTTCGACCACGACAAGGGCAAGACGCATTCCTCGGGCAAGCTGCTGTTCGCGGCGCGGGTGATCCCCTATCGCGGCTCGTGGCTCGATTTCGAGTTCGACGCCAAGGATATCGTGTTTGCGCGCATCGACCGGCGCCGCAAGCTGCCGGTCTCGACGCTGCTCTATTCGCTCGGGCTCGACCAGGAAGCGATCTGCGACTACTTCTACAATCGCGTGATCTACACCCGCCAGGGCGAGGGCTGGGCGACGCCGCTCAATGTCGAGCGGCTGCGCGGCTCGACCCCGGTGCATGACCTGGTGGACGCCGCGACCGGCGAGGTCGTCGCCTCGGCCGGGCAGAAGCTGACGCCCAAGAAGCTGCGCGACCTGGCGCAGAACGGCGTCGAGAACGTGCTCGTGCCCCATGACGCGATCGTCGGGCGCTATGCCGCGCTCGACATGATCAACGAGGCGACCGGCGCGATCTACATTGAGGCGGGCGACGAGTTCGACGAGGCCACCGTGAAGGCGCTGGAGGAGGCCGGGATCACCGAGATCCCGACCCTCGACATCGACGGCATCTCGGTCGGCGGCTACATCCGCGCGACCATGGCGGCCGACAAGAACGTGAGCCGCGAGACCGCGCTGCTCGACATCTACCGGGTCATGCGCCCGGGCGAGCCGCCGACCTTGGACGCGGCCGAGACGATGTTCCAGTCGCTGTTCTTCGATTCCGAACGCTACGACCTCTCGGCCGTCGGTCGCGTGAAGATGAACATGCGCCTCGAGCTGGACGTGCCCGACACCCAGCGCACGCTGCGCAAGGAGGACATGCTTTCGGTCATCAAGGCGCTGGTCGATCTGCGCGACGGGCGCGGCGACATCGACGACATCGACCATCTGGGCAACCGGCGCGTACGCTCGGTCGGCGAGCTGATGGAGAACCAGTACCGCGTCGGCCTGCTGCGCATGGAGCGCGCGATCCGCGAGCGCATGAGTTCGGTCGAGATCGACACGGTCATGCCGCAGGACCTGATCAACGCCAAGCCGGCGGCGGCGGCGGTGCGCGAGTTCTTCGGCTCGAGCCAGCTTTCGCAGTTCATGGACCAGACCAACCCGCTGTCGGAGGTCACCCACAAGCGGCGGCTTTCGGCGCTGGGGCCGGGCGGTCTGACCCGCGAGCGGGCCGGTTTCGAGGTGCGCGACGTGCACCCGACCCATTACGGCCGGATGTGCCCGATCGAGACGCCCGAAGGGCCGAACATCGGCCTGATCAACTCGCTCGCCAGCTTCGCGCGGGTGAACAAGTACGGCTTCATCGAGACGCCCTACCGCAAGGTGGTGGACGGCAAGGTGACCGACGAGGTGGTGTATCTGAGTGCCACCGAGGAGATGCGCCACACCGTCGCCCAGGCCAACGCGCGGATGAACGGGGATGGCACCTTCGCCAACGAGTTCGTCTCGACCCGAAAGAGCGGCGACTTCCGCCTCAGCCCGCGCGACGAGGTAGACCTGATCGACGTGAGCCCCAAGCAGCTCGTGTCGGTCGCGGCGGCGCTGATCCCGTTCCTCGAGAACGACGACGCCAACCGCGCGCTGATGGGCTCGAACATGCAGCGCCAGGCGGTGCCTTTGCTGCGGGCCGAGGCGCCGTTCATCGGCACCGGCATGGAGTCGAAGGTGGCCCGCGATTCGGGCGCCGCGATCACCGCGCGGCGTGGCGGCGTGATCGACCAGGTGGATGCCACCCGCATCGTCGTGCGCGTCACCGATGAGATGGTGATGGGCGACCCGGGCGTCGACATCTACCGCCTGCGCAAGTTCCAGCGCTCGAACCAGAACACCTGCATCAACCAGCGCCCGCTGGTTAAGGTGGGTGACATGGTCAAGGCGGGTGACGTGGTGGCCGACGGCCCCTCGACCGATCTGGGCGAGCTCGCGCTCGGCAAGAATATCCTGGTCGCGTTCATGCCGTGGAACGGCTACAACTTCGAGGACTCGATCCTGATCT
>JAVVFE010000190.1:0-6296 GCA_032251175.1 Thermohalobaculum sp. | reverse complement strand
CGGTCCGGTCCAGCGGCAGGCTGCCGTCGAATGCATGGGCGAGCGCGACGATCTGCGCGAGCGTCTCGCGCAGTTCCGGGCTGTCGGCGCGTAGGGGCAGCCCCACCGTCTCGCCGGGCGCGATCTCGGCGCGCGGCGCTGTGCCGGTGCCGCCGGTGTAGAGCGTCGTCTGATAGACCCCCGCGGGATCGGTGAAGCCCGCCAGCAGCGCACCATGCGCCAGCGCGCCGGCCGGGGCGCCGGCGAGCAGCGCCTGTCCGGCCGCGAGGATCGTGTCGGGGTCGGTCAGGGCCGCGCGATCGGTCGCATCGCCCGCGAGCAGCGTCCGCCCCCCCAGCGAGACATTGAGCGCCGCGACCGCCCGCCCCAGGGCGTCGCGCGCGCTGGCCGAAACCGTCGCGCGGCCCGCGGCAAGGCCGCTCGCCAGCGCGGTATCCGCATCGTTGGCGAGGTCGACTGCGATCGCCCGCAGCTCGGACAGGCTGCGCGCCGTGGCGTCGGTCCGCGCCTCGGTCAGCGCAATGGTCTCGCCATAGGCGGCGAGGCGGTCGAGCGTGCCCTTCAGCGAGACCGCCTCGGCCACGCGGCCTGAGAGATGCTGCGCCAGGTCTGCCGGGCGGCCGGTCACCGCCTCGCTCTGCGCCGCGTCACCGCGCTGACGCAGGTCGCCGATCACCCGGGTCAGGCTCGAGAGCCGCGGCTGGATGAAGAATCCGGTGTCGAATCCACTCATGGCTCAGATCCTTGTCAACTCGTCCAGCATCCGCGAGGCGGCCTGGATCACCTGGGCATTGGCCGCGAAGGCTTGTTCGACGCGCACCAGCAGGGCAAGCTCGGCGTCCTCGTTCACCGCCCGCAGCCGCCCCTCTGCGCCCGCCAGCGCCGCCCGTGCGCCGGCGAGCGTGCCGAGCTCGACTTCGCGCGCGACCCGCGCGGTGGCGGCAATCTCCATGATCCCGGCGATGCGGCCGTCGAGGCTGAGGCTGCCCGCGAGCCCCGGCACCGCCGAGGCGTCGGTCGGCGCCGCAAAGGCTGACACCATCGCGCGCAGCAGCGTATCGTTGCCCGATTCGCCAGGCGCCGTTGCCCCCAGGCCGTCGCGCAGGCGCGCCGGATCCCCGCCCGCCGCCGGGTCGACTGCCGCATTCAGCGCGATCCGTCCGGACAACCCGACCAGGTTCGCCGGGTCGAAAGCCGCGCCCGCATCGGTGAACAGGCCGGGGTCGCCTGGTGCCAGCGTGGGGGCGGTGGCGCCGGGGTCGCCGCGCGCCAGCAGATCGGCGGCCAGCGCGTCGAGCTGTGCCTGGAACCCCGGGATCGTCGTATCGCGCACCTCGAACAGCGCCGCGAGCCCGCCTTCGGCGAGCGCCTGCGCCCGCCCACTGCCGGGGGCAATGTCGATGCCGTCCAGCCGCAGGCCCGACAGCGCGCCGCTGCCGCCGGCATAGGCCATCTGCGGCGTGATCACCGGGGTTGCGGTGAACTCGAGCCGCCGCGCGCTGCTGTCGACCAGCGTCAGCCCCTGCTCGGTGCGCAGCTCGATGCGCCCGTCATCGAACCGGGTCTCGCGAATCGGCAGCACGGCGGCGATCCGGTCGATCTGGCCCTCGCGCTGGTCCTCGAGCGCGGTCGCATCGCGCCCTGTGGCGGTGAAGACCTGGATCTGCCGGTTCAGCCGCGCGACCTCGGTGAGGGCGGTGTTGATCCCCTCGACCTCGCGCGCGATATCTGCATCAGATGCCTCGCGCAGACGCGTCGTCTCGCCGGCGAGCGCGTTGAAACCGGTCGCAAGCTCGCGCGCCGCGGCCGCCGCCGCTTCCTGCCGGGGAGCCGATTCGGGGGTATTCGCCAGCGCGCCCAGCGCCCCCTCGAAGGCGCGAAGGCGGTTGATCAGGCTGCCCGGCTCGCCGGTTTCGCCCAGTGCCCGGGCGAATGCGGCGCTGGCGTCGGCCAGCACCGATCCGCGCGCGGCCTCGCCATCGGCGCGGCGGCGCATGGCGGTCAGCTCGGGGTCGACCGCGCGGTCGACCGAGAGCACGCGCACGCCCCCCGCGATCCCGCCCGCAGGCGCGCCGAGCGTCACCGAGCGCGCCGCGAAGCCTTCGGTGAGCTGGTTCGCGAGGTTGCCGGAGACCACCTCCAGCATCCGCGAATTGGCGCCCAGTCCGCTGACGGCGCTCTGCAATGCGGCCGAGATCGACATGACGTGTCCCTCCGGTCAGCGCCTCAGCGCTTGAGGTTCGTGGTTTCCTGCAGCATCTCGTCGACCGTGCGGATCGTCGTGGCGTTCGACGAATAGGCGCGCTGGGTCTGGATCAGGCTGGTCAGTTCCTTGGCGATATCGACCGTGCTCTGTTGCAGCGAGAAGCCGCTGATGCCGCCCACCGGGCCGGTATTCGCATCCCACAGGAAGGGCTGGCCCGACGCCGACGAAATGGCGAAGGCCTGGTTGTCGAGCGCGGTCAGGCCGTTCGGGTTCGGCACATCGACCACCGGGATGCGGAACAGCGCCAGCCGTTGGCCGGTGTCGTAGACCCCCAGCAGCGTGCCTTCCGAGTCGAACTCCACCCCGGTCAGGTTCCCCGCCCGGGCGCCGTTTGCGGTGATGCCGGTGGGTGTGAAGCCGGTTGCGAGCTGCGTGAGGCCGCCCTCCAGCCCGACACCGCCGATCAGCATGTCGATCGGGCCGCTGGCGGTCGTGATCCCGGCGATGCCGGTGGTTGCGTCGTAGACGACGCCGCTGACCGGCGTGACCGCGCTGATCGTGCCGCGCCCGGCGATCGAATCATCGAAGGTGACATCGAACGCCGCGATCGGATTGGTCGAGCCCGGAGCGCTGTCGTCGATCGTGATGGTCCAGGCGTTCGAACTGCCGGTCGCCGGCACCGTGGGCGTGTAGGTCACCGTCAGGCGGTTGTCGCGGCCGATGCCGTCGAAATACTCGATGGTCGAGGTGAAGGCCGCACCGCTCGCCCCCGCATCGGTCGCGGCCGCCGGCAGGTTGACGCCCAGCTCGATCTGCGTGGTCGGCTCGGCGGCGATCTGGAAGTTGGTCAGCCGCACCGGCTCGAGGCTTGCCGGCCCGTCGCGCACCACGCCCGCGCCGACCGCGCCGGCGGCATCGGTCGGGAAGCCCAGCAGGGCAAGTCCCGAGCGCGTCACCAGAAACCCCTCGTCGTTCGGCTGGAAGGCGCCCGTCGCCGTGAGCTGGAACGGGCGCTGGCCGGCCGGCAGGTCGACCGTGGTGGCCAGCGTTACCGGCAGCATGCCGCGCCCGTTCACCGAAATGTCGGTGGCGTTGCTGGTCCCCACCACCGTGCCCGGCGTCGAGACCTCGCGGAAGGCCGAGGCGCGCACGCCGCCAGCGGCAAAGCTGTTGGGCGAGCCCGGAATCACCAGCGACGCGAAATCGACATCGGCGCGGCGGAAGCCCTGCGTCGACGAGTTCGCGATGTTGTCCGAGATCACCGCGAGCCGCGTCGAGTTGGCCTGAAGGCCCGCGACACCGGCATTGAGAGAGGACGAAAGGCTCATGTGACTACCTCGCAGGTCATTCTGATCGTCAGGTGTCGCCGGGCTTAGCGCGCCGTTGGTTGAGATCGCCCTAACGCCGCCCCTCGCGCAGCACGACCACCGAGATGCGCCGGTTCTGCGGCGCCGCCGGGTCCGGGTCGAACGGGTCGGTATCGGCCAGGCCGCTCACCCGCACGATCCGCTCGCCCGCGAGTCCCAGGCTGGTGATCAGGCGCCGCGCCGCATTCGCGCGGTCGGCGCTCAGTTCCCAGTTGGTGTAGGGGCCGTCTGCGGCGAACGGCAGGGCGTCGGTGTGGCCCATCATCGCGATGTCGTTGGTGGTTCCGTCGAGCAGCGGCGCGAGCACCCCCAGCAGCGTGCCCAGAACCGGGCTGGGGTGGGCCGATCCGGCGGCGAACAGCGGCTGGTCCGACAGGTCGACGATCTCGATCACCAGACCCTCGGGCGTGATTCGCAGCCGGAAATGCTGCCGTATCGCCGCCTCGTCGAGCGCGGCCAGCGCCGTCTCGATCTGGCGCGACAGGGCCTCCTCGGCGTCCGAGGGCGTGGCCGGGACCTCGCCCGGCGCGCCGGCGGCGGGTGGCGCGTCCGCGCGCTTGCCGGTGGTCTGGTCGGCGTCGGCGTCGGGGGGCGGATCGTCGGGCCGGCGCCGGATGCCGCGGTCCTGCGTTCCCGCCAGCCGCGCCGTGCTGAAGATGCTGTCGCCCGACAGCATCCCCGCCCCCCCGGCCGAGGTGCGGCTGATCGGCAGCGTCGGGTCGAAATAGTCAGCGATGCCCTTGCGCTGCTCCTCCGACGTTGCGTTCAGCAGCCACATCAACAGGAAGAAGGCCATCATCGCCGTCACGAAGTCGGCATAGGCGACCTTCCAGGCGCCGCCGTGATGACCGCCCTCGACCTTCTTGACCCGCTTGACGATCAGCGGCCGCGCCGTCTCCTGTTTAGCCACGCTCGCCCTCCCGGCTGCTGCCTTCGGGATAGGCGCGATCCCTTAGCGCCCGGTTACCTGCCGAGCGGCGCGGCCGGCGGTTAACCGGGCCGAAAGCATCGTCATGCAACACCCGGCCCAGGGCGAGACTTCGGGTACGGGGTCGGCGGCAGGCAGGGGCGGACGGGCATGACAGGACGGGCGCAAGACGGCGGCGGCGTGCTCGCGCGCAAGCTTCGGGGGCCGAAGATGCGGCTCAGCGGCTTTCCGCCGATGGACCCGCTCTGCTACACCTTCGCCTCGATTGCCGCGACCCGCACGCGGGCCGAACTCAGGCCCGGCATCGATGTCAGCGTCTATGGCTACGAGGTGCTGCGCCATGGCGATTACCTGCGCAGCCTGCGGGCGCCGTCGGCGATCTACCTGCTGTCTTTCCCCACGACGCAGGGCACCGGGCTGATCAAGGCGCATCCGCGGCTGCTGGGCAAGGTGCTCGACATCTATCTCGGCGGCGACGGCAGTTTCGAGGAGTCGAACTTCGCCCGCGGCCTGACCTCGATCGACCTCTCGATCTACGGCCGGTTCGTCGATCTCGTCGCGCGCTGTTTCGACGAGGCGCTGCACGAGCTGTGCGGCGCCTCGGCCATCGGCCTCGCGCGGCGCGCGCGGTTCGAACAGTTGCCGGGGATGGTGCGGATCGCGCCCGACGCGTCGGAAATCTTCGTCATCAAGCTCAACTACCATGTCGGCGACGACAAGCGCGGCGCGGGGCTCGACTTCGTGGTGCCGGTCTCGACGCTCGAGCCGTTGAAGCGCCAGTTGATCACCGCGCAGCGCGGCGGCGATTCGGCGCAGGGGCTGTGGGCCGGGCACATGCTGGAACAGGTGCTCGAGATGCCTCTCACCGTGACCGGGACGATCGGCATCGGCAAGCTCTCGGTGGCCGAGATCAACCGCTTCCGGCAGGGCACGGTGCTCGAGCTGCCGCCGAACGCGCTCGACCGGGTGGAATTGCGGGTCAAGACCAGCGAGGGGCCGGTGACGCTCACCACCGGCAGGCTGGGCGCGCGCGAGCGCAACAAGGCGATCCGCCTGGCCGAGGCGCCCGATCCACGGTTCCTTGCGCCGCTGCGGCGCAGCATCGCGGCGCGCCAGGCTGCCGAGTGAGCGTGCCGCACCGTCGGCGATGCAGTCCCTCCCCTGGTGCGCCGCGCGGTCGCGGTGGCACGAAGCCCTTTGCGGCGTGGGACCGAGGCGGGCATAGTGCGTTGGGGCGATTTCAGGGCGCAAAACCGCAGGCCAGTGGTGGCGCACGACGCCCCGGTCGGTTGGATGCGCGAGCGGGTGGCGATGCAATTTCCTGTCTGGACCGGATCCCTGCATGGGGCGGCGCTGCACGCAGTCCCGGATGCGCCTGGGGCCGCGTGGCGCCAGCCTTTGGCGGTGCGCGCGAGTGCCGGGCAGGATGCCACACGGCCTGGGACCGCGCGGGGTGTGGCCAGCACCCATGCGCGGGCCATGCGGGACGGGGGCCGTGCGGCTGGAATGACCAGCCACACGGTTTCATTGTCGACCGTCCCCCCCGCACCCAAGCGCACGGGCCGCGCTATCCAGGCCGTGCGTGCCGCCGCCGCGCTCGCTGCGGCCTTGCTCGCCACACCCACAGCCGCGGACCCGGCCAAGACGCTGTTCGGGGCGGCCGCCGGCCCCAGCCCCGAGGCCCCTGCGCCGATCGGCAGCTACGCCGCCGGCTGCATCGGCGGCGCGGTCGCGCTGCCCGAGACCGGCCCGGGCTGGCAGGCGGTGCGGCTCAGCCGCAACCGGACCTGGGGCC